>JBGPNU010000021.1:0-17400 GCA_041487675.1 Binatus sp. (SeqCode) | reverse complement strand
TAATCCGGCGTATAGGTGCGTTCCAACGCGTTCTGATAAGCTCTACGGCCATGGACGGGCAGCTCGATCTTTCGCTCCGCGGCCATCGCGGGGGCCTCATCAGCGTATCGGACCTGGTGCGGATGGTTCGCGATACGCTCGAGGCCAACCTGGACGAGTGCTGGGTGGTCGGCGAGGTCTCCAATGCACGCTTAGCGCCGTCTAATCATTTCTATTTTACACTTCGAGATGAGCGCAGCGCGATCAACGTCGTGATGTTCAAGTCGGCGTTCAATCGGATGCGGTTCAAAGTCACCGACGGGATGGAAGTAATCGTCCGCGGACGAGTCAAAGTATTCGAGCAGCGCGGCGCGCTGCAACTTTACGCCGAGGAAATGGAGCCGCGCGGGGTCGGCGCGCTGCAGGTCGCATTCGAACAGCTCAAGCGACGCCTCGAGGCGGAGGGATTGTTCGATCGGGTGCGCAAACGCGCGCTCCCATACCTGCCGCGGACGATTGGAATCGTAACCGCGCTGGGCGGAGCCGGGCTGCGCGACATGCTGCGCATCTTGTTCGATCGGTTTCCGAACGTGCGGGTAATTTTCCGGCCGGCGAAAGTCCAGGGCGCCGGTTCGGCCGAAGAGATTGCGGAGGCGATCGCGGATCTCAATCGCGACGGACGCGCCGAGGTGCTGATCGTCGGGCGCGGCGGCGGGTCGCTCGAAGACCTGTGGGCGTTCAACGAAGAGGTTGTCGCGCGGGCGATTTTCCGCTCGGCGATCGCGGTAATATCCGCGGTCGGGCACGAGATCGATTACACGATCGCGGATTTCGTCGCCGACATGCGCGCGCCCACTCCCACGGCGGCCGCGCAGATGGTCGTTCCGAGCATGGCGGAGCTGAAGGAGCGGGTCGCATCGGATGCCGCTGCGCTGGTGAACGCGATGGAGCGTGAACTCGCCGGGATGCGCGAAACGGTGGACGATCTCAGCGACAGAATACGCCATCCAGGGAGCGTGATCGCGCAGGCGCGCGAGCGTGTCGAGGGCGCCCGGGCGGAACTCGGCGGCGCGATTGAATCGCGAATCGACGAATGCCGCAGAAGTATCCGCGAGTTGCGGCTCAGGCTTCGCAGTCCTGATGCGATGGTGCGGGAGATGCGGCTCCGCACCGGCAGACTCGAGGCCAATCTCGCTCAAGGCGGAGCGTCGGCGCTGGAAAAGCGGCGCCGCCAGGTCGGCGCGCTGGCGGGCAGACTCGATGCGTTGTCGCCGCTGAAAGTTCTCGATCGCGGCTACGCGGTGGTGACCAACCGGCGCGATTCGCGCGCGGTGCTCGACGCGGCAACGGTAAAGTCTGGCGAGGAACTCGAGATTCGCCTCGCGAAGGGGCGGCTGACCGCGCGCACCACCGGCCGCTCAATCTAGATCATGACGACCAACTAGATCATGACGACGAAGACAAAAAAGTTCGAAGACGAACTAAAGGATCTCGAAACGATCGTGAATCAAATCGATTCGGGCGAACTGACCCTGGAAGAATCGATCGGCGCCTTCGAGCGCGGCGTCGTGCTGGTCAAGGCGCTCAATCAGAAACTCGACGAAGTCGAGCGCAAAGTCGAATTGCTAACGCGGAGCGCCGGCGGCGAACTGCGCACGGCGCCTTTCGAAGAGAACCTGGACGAGCAACCCGCCGGCGCGAAGGACGACGACGAAACCCCCTTCTAGGAATGGTTCCAGCGCGAGGCCGCGGCGCGCATCGGCGCCCCTTGCGCGATTTCGGCTCGACGCCGAGATGGCGCGGCGCGGACTTGCCGACAGCCGCGAAATAGCGCAGCGCCTGATAATGGCGGGCCGCGTGCGAGTTGATTCGCGCCCGGCTTATAAAGCCGATCTCAAGGTCGATTCTGCAACCAGCATCGCGCTGATGGCGGGTGCGCCGCAGTTCGCCTCGCGCGGGGCGTACAAGCTGATAGCCGCGCTCGAGCACTTCGGGGTCTCGGTCGAAGGCAAGCTCGCCATGGACGTGGGTGCATCGACGGGCGGCTTTACCGACGTGCTGCTGCGCCGCGGCGCAAAGGGCGTGATCGCGATGGACGTCGGTTACGGGCAGCTCGTGCTGAAGCTGCGCGAAGACCCCCGTGTGACGGTGCTCGATCGCATGAATATCCGCCTCGCCTCGCCGAGCGACTTACCCTATGAGCCCGAACTCGTGACGATCGACACCAGCTTCATCTCGCTCCGACTGGTGATCCCGGCCGTGCTCGCGCTGGTCGCGCCGCGCACGGAAATAATCGCGCTTATCAAGCCGCAGTTCGAAGTTGGCAAGGGCAAAGTCGGCAAGGGCGGCGTGGTCAAGGACGAGAAGCTCCGGCGCGAAGCGGTCGCAGGGATCGTGGAATTCGCGGAGAAGATCGGCCTCGCGGTGGTCGGCACGCTCGAATCGCCGATCGAAGGCGCGGCTGGAAATCGTGAGTATCTCGCAGTGATGAAATTCCCGGGCTCGTCCGGGCGATGAAGCGCGCGTGGGCTGTCGGACTGGATATGGGTGGTACCAATATCCGGTGCGCAGCCGTGTCGGCCGCCGGCCAGGTCCTGCTTATGGAGCGCGGCCCATCGCATGCGTCGCGCCATGCCGCCGACGTAGCCGAAAATATCGCGACCCAGCTTCTTCATCTGCTCGACACTGCGCGCGAGCGCGGGCTCGGCTCGCCGCGGGCTATCGGGGTCGCCGTGCCGGGTCCGCTCGACGTGCACTCGGGAATCGTAAAAGCGGCGCCGCATGTCGCGGCATGGCGCGGATATCCGCTCCGACGCAAGCTCGAAACCCTGATCGGGCGATCGATCGTTCTCGAGAACGACGCCAACGCGTGGGCGCTCGGCGAGTACTGGCGGGGTGCGGCGCGGGGACGGCGCGAGGTGGTATTGCTCACGCTCGGAACCGGAGTCGGCGGCGGACTAATCGTCGGTGGCAAGTTGGTTCACGGGCGCAGCGGCATGGCAGGTGAACTGGGACACGTGACGGTCGAACCGGACGGGGCGCGATGCGACTGTGGGGCGCGCGGATGCCTCGAAGCGTACGCGTCGGCGTCGGGGCTGCGCGGGCTGCTCGAGCAGCGGCTGGGATTGCCTGCGGGTGCGCGGTTGCCCGCGGCAATCGTGGATGCGGAGGGAAACTTCTCAGTGCGCGGCTTGTCGGCAAGCGCACGAGGCGGCGATCGGATAGCGCTCGAGACGTTTGCCATCGCGGGCCATTATCTCGGAATCGCGATCGCGTCGTTCCTCAACATCTTCAATCCCGAGTTGGTAGTGATTGGCGGCGGGGTCGCGGGTGCTCTGCCCTACATGCGCAAAACCATGCTTGCACAGGTGCGCGAGCGCGCGTTCAGCGCGATTTCGGCGCAAGTCAAAATCGTTCGCGCGGCTCTGGGAGCGCACGGGGGAGTGGTCGGTGCGGCGTACGCGGCGCTGCATCCGGCGGGCGATCGCTGAACAGGGCATCCCGGCAGGATGTTAAAAGCGCGCATCAAAACCGCCTGCTAGACCCTCATTCGGATCTGATAGATACTAAGGCTTGGTTCGTTGGCAAGGGGACGCCCATAATGAACGCGCGACGGTTCAGCTCGACTTTATCCAGACTGGCCATCGCGGCGACGCTTGTCGTTGCCGGCTGTGGACTTGCGTTCGCTCAATCCGACTTCAACGAGAGTACGATTCCGCCGTCTGCGCCGCCCTCGAGAATTGTGCGTCCGCCGAGCGCGGCGGTACCGTCGGAAACTCGCGACGAGAATGTATCGGCGCAACCAGCGTCGCCAACCCCGGTCGTCAAGCCGAATCATCCCGCGAATATTATTCCGTACACAGTTCGTCCCGGAGACACGCTCGGTTCGATCGCGCAGATGTTCGGTGTCACGCCCGACGAACTCGCGCATGCCAACCGAATCCATCCCGATGACGAGTTGATGGTTGACGAGGTGCTGAAGGTTCCGCATCCGTTCACCGGCGAAGTAGATACGCTCAAGTCCCAGGTCGAGACGCTGAGCGCGCAGGAACAATCCCAGCAGCAGAAGGCTGACTCGGCAGAGGAAAAAATCAAATCGCTGCAGGCGCAAGTGCAGGAACTGACCGGCGACAACCAGGAATCGCAACTGGAGGTCAAACTGCTGCCATGGTGGCGCGCGACCGCGGTCAGCCTCGGAATCGCCGCGATTTTCATGTTCGGCGTGATGGTGGTGACGCTGTTCGAGTGGTGGCGGATGCGGCGCAGGTTCGTGGCGCTGGCCGAGATGACCGACGCGCTCAGCCGGCTCGACTACAAGTACAAGGCGATGATCGCGAAGGCAGAGTTGCGCTTGCAGCAACTCTATGGCCGGCGGCGCGGCGGAATCATCGAGGGACAGCCGCGGCCGAAGATGCCCGAAGAAGTCGAAATCGAGCGGCTGAACGAGGAACTCAAGCAGATTCTCGAGCTCCATCTGCAACGGCTGGGCGCACGGTTGCCAGGCTCGCGCCGGCGCAAGGGATGGCGCGAACTATTTGGCGGAAGCGACGTCAACTCGGCGGTCGAAGCCCGTTCGTATCGCCGGTAAAGGGAATCAGAATGATAAAAAGAATTGCCTCGATAGCTCTGCTGGCAACCGTGATGGTTGCGCCGTTTGGAATGACCTCCGCGACCGGCACGCGGGTGTCGGATACGCCCGAATGTTGCCAGAAAAAGCAGGGATGCTGCCCAAGCGCGTCGTGTTGTTCCGGCGGCAGCCACGCGATGGGCGCACATTGCATGCTGCACGCGGCAGCGCGCTGACGTTTTCGGGAGGTAACGAATGAATCGTCTTGCGAATCTCGGACTCGGACTTGTGCTTGCGATCGGTATGACGGGCGTGGCCTTGGCCGCCGGGGGCAGCGCGAAGTCGGTCACCGGCAATCTCGAAGACACCTACTGTTACGGCACGATGGGAGCGAAGGGCGCCGGCCACAAAGCGTGCGCGATAAAGTGCGCGGCAAAGGGAATTCCGGTAACGCTCGTCGAAAGCGGGACCGAGAAGTCCTACATCCTGTTGCCGAACAAGGACGAGTCGCCGCTTCCCGATAGCGTGCTTCAGCGAATGGAAGACCATGTGACCGTGACCGGCAAGGAATACAGCAAGAACGGCGTGGATTACCTGGTCGTCGATTCCGTGAAATAGCGCCGCGCGAATAGCATCGTGCAAATGGCATCGTGATAGACCGCATTCTGCCGGGCGCGTCGCACCTGCAGAATCTCCATCCACTGTTCGTACATTTCCCAATAGCGTTTGTCTACGGCGCCGCGCTGCTCTATTTCCTCGCGTGGATGCGCGCGAGCGAAGCGCTCAAATGGCCGGCGCTCTGGATGCTAGTGCTGGGAGCGATTGGCGCGGCCGCATCGATCGCGACCGGACTCTATGCGGAGCCGGGCCTGATGGTATCGCTATCGGTCCGCGACCAACTGCTGAGGCATCATAAGCACCTCATGCTCGCCGCATCGGTGGTGATCGGCGTTTTGACGGCGTGGGCGCTCGCGGCGCGGCCCATGCCGACACGGGGGCGCTACGTTTTTCTGGCCGGTTTGTTGGCAATCATGTTGCTAATGGCAGTGGGCGCGGATCTCGGCGGCCGGATGGTTTACGACTACAACGCGGGCGGCGCCGCGTGCCCGCAACCGATCGATTTCAGCAAGTAAAAAGGGCGCGGCCAGCCAATCTCGTTGGCAGTTCGATCGCACTCCCGGCTTTCACGATCGGGTCGGGTCGGGTTATAAACGCGCATAAGAAAGATTCATTTGCGCGTGGAGGATCAAATCATGGCGAGCGGTCACATTCTTACCGAGATCAAGGACGGTGTCGCGACCATCACCCTGAATCGCCCAGAGAAACTGAACGCATTCTCGGGCACGATGGCCGCGGAGCTTTACGCGTCGTTCGCCGAATACGACAAGAATGACGACGTGCGCGTGATCGTCGTCACCGGCGCGGGACGCGCGTTCAGTGCGGGCGCGGATCTGTCGAGTGGCGGTAACACGTTCGACGCCGACGCGCGTGCGGAGCGCCGCGATCGGCCGGCGGCGGCGATTCGCCCATGGAACGTGCGCAAACCGATCATCGCGGCGATCAATGGGCCGGCGGTCGGGATGGGTATCACGCTCCCGATGCAATGGGACATTCGCGTCGCAGCCGAGAGCGCGCGAATCGGCTTCGTATTTGTGCGGCGCGGAGTTATCCCCGAAGCGCTCAGCCTGTGGACCGTGCCGCGGATGATCGGACTCGCGAAGGCGAACGAACTGCTGATGACCGGCCGGATAATCAACGCGCGTGAGGCGCTCGAGTTCGGAATCGTGAGCCACGTCTGGCCCGACGCGGAGTTCATGACCAGGGTGCGTGAGATGGCTCTTGATATCGCGCAGAACACCGCGCCGGTGTCGGTAGCGATTACCAAGCGGCTAATCTACGGCTTGCTCGCGGAACCGGAGGCGGAAAAGGCGCAAGCGGTCGATACGAAAGCATTCGTGTGGGCCGGTAAGCAGCCGGACGCATACGAAGGCGTCAGCGCATTCATGGAGAAGCGAAAGCCGGCCTGGAAGATGAAGGCTTCGAAGGACGTTCCCGCATTCATCCCGCCGATCAAGTGACCGAAGCCACCAGCGGCGGCGCAAGCGACGCGCCGCCAAACAGCGTGGGATGGAATCGCGCGGCATGGCGGCGCGAGTCGGCGCTGCTGATCATGCTTGCGCTCGCCGGCGCGGTGCTCGAATATCCACTCGCGCTGGCGATCAAATCGATCGAGCGCTCGGAAATTAGCCGCGCACTGCCGTTTCTCGCGATCACGATCGTACTCGCATCGATGGTGCCGTTTGCCCTCCGAATCAATCCGCGGCTCGGGCTGCCGGGCGCTCCACTGATCGCGGCGAAGATCGCGGGCGAAAAGCTGCACTTCGGAGTCCGCAGCCTGCTCAAAGTATCGGTGGGCTACGCGATCCTGGCTGCGGCGGTTGGCGCGGCGGTCCTCGTGATCGTGATCGTGCCGATGATTATGGCGCATCCGAATAGCGGCGGCACGAATCTGCCGGTACCGCCCATGATGAAACTCGCGCCAGGCCGAATCGCGATCGTGGGAGCGTTGGTCGCGATCGCGGCCGCTGTCAGCGAGGAAATCCAGTTTCGACTGGTGTTGTTCGCGGTCTTCGCATGGATCGCGCGGCTGATTTCGCGCGACTCATCTGGCGGGTCCAGCCGCGGCGCGCTCTGGTTCGCTACGATCCTGCAAGCTTATGCGTTCGGATTGGTCCATCTGGTCCCCTTGGCCGGGTCGATGTTTCACTCCACCCCGAGACTTCTGGTGGGCGGATTGCTGATGCCGCAAACGTGGGAGGGAATCGTATTCGGGCGCTTGTATCTGAGGCGCGGTCTGGAGGCCTCGATGCTGGCGCACGCGATGATGGACGTCGCGCTGTTCGCGCTGGCGGCAATAGGAGTGCTGCGATCGCATCTGGGGGCCGGGTGATCGAGAGCGATCTTTGACGACGGGAGAATCAACAATGGCGGAAATGGGAATTTACGAAACGATGCGCACGCTGCGCGCGGTCAGACGGCTCAGGCCCGACCCGATACCGGCCGACGTGCTCCGCCGCGTGCTCGAAGCGGCTAGCTTCGCGCCGACCGGAGGCAACGTGCAGCCGTGGCGGATTGTGGTGGTAAAGGATCATGCGCTGAAAGAACCGTTGGGCAAGCTCTACGCCGAGCGATGGGCCGCATACTCGAAGCAATATCGCACCAATATACCGGCCAGCGTCGCGCAAGAGGTTCGCGAACGCGCCGAGCGGACGCTTGCGGCGGGCGACTATCTCGCGTCGCACTTCGGCGAGTCGCCGGTGGTCGCGGTCTTTTGCTTCAATCCGAAGAACATGGCGATCACAGACGCGAAGCAGGGGCGAGTCTCAGTGGTGGGCGGCGGATCGGTTTACACGGCGGTCGAGAATCTTTTGCTGGCGTGCCGCGCCGAAGGTCTCGGATGCGTGCTCACGACGCTCTTATGCGAATGTGAGCCCGAGGTCCGCAAACTGCTCGCGATCCCGGATCCGTGGTACACGGCGGCGGCGATTCCAATAGGCTATCCGGTCGGTCGCGGCCACGGCCCGCTCATCCGGCGGCCAATCGAGCAACTCGCGTATCTCGATACGTGGGGCAAACAAATTTGATCTCGGAGCCGATAGTGGAGCTTAGGTCGGCGTAGTAGATTCACCAAGTCTCATTGTCGAGGCCATCCGAAACCGCAATCTCCCAGGTCTTGTCGCATTCCGAGTCCGCTTCGCGGTAGGCGCTCTCCAACTTCCGGCTTCTCAGGAGCCCAGCTGTTGGCCTTTCGCGGAGGAGATCCTTCACGGGATAAGTGCTCGTCGAGATTGCGGGAGCTTTATTGGTTGCGGGGGAAGGATTTGAACCTTCGACCTCCGGGTTATGAGCCCGGCGAGCTACCAGACTGCTCCACCCCGCCTCGGCAGTGTATCTGCCGGTCGGTCAGCCGGTCAACATCGAACGCATAAAATGCGCTCGGGCGTGTGGGAGCGACGATCTTGCGCGAGTCGGCGATCGCGTCGCGGACTCGAATCCAATCTACGGTTTCGAGCTCAAGTCCGCCTTGCCGGTTGCGAGATCGACCGGCACCGAGACGTGCTCATGCGCGATCAGCCACTTACCGTCGCGCTTCTCGTATCCGTCGGTGGTGCGAGTCGTGATGTCCTGCGCGGCGCCATTCGCGGTCGTGCAGCGGAGCCGCTGGATACTGTGACCGTACCCGAGCCGGCCATCGGCGGTGACGCTCAAGTCGGTCATCTCGAATTTGATCGGTCCCTTGCAGCCTGCGAGAAATCCCTGCCAGTCCTTCTTGTAGGCGTCCGATCCCACATACTGGCGCGGCGGAAGCACGTCGAAGACCACCAGCGAATCGCCGGCCACGTAGTTTGCCATGATCGCGTCGGCATCCTTGGCCTCGACCGCCGTGACGAAACGCGCTTCGAGCGCCTTGATTTCGGCTTCCTCGGCCGCTCCAGCGCGCGCGAGTGTTGCAGCGCAGCAAATCGTGATGGCGGCGGCCAGGAATGCCTTGATGTTGATCTTCATCGTTCTAATCCTCCCTATTGCGATCGCGCCGCCCGGATTCGGACTCTACTAAAACTAGCCGGCCAGAATTCGGATGTTGCAGTCGCGGTGCTTTTTGCCGAAATCGATGATCTCTTTTTCAGCCGCGGTGGCGTCCGGTTTCGCGTCGATAAGCATCAGATGCTTGGCGGCCGCGTTGTCGATTCCATCGGCCTCGACGTCAAGATTGTGGTCGTCGCAGATGATAAATGCCATTTAGAAAAGCTCCTCGAACCCATCACCGTATCCGATTTTTTCGGCGAATTGAATCGCGCGCGCGTCACGATCACGCTTCGCGCAAGATTTGTGGTAATCGTCACCCAGATACGCGTACGCGGGATCCCAGATACGCGTACGCGGGAATCAGGAAACGAAAACGCGGGAGTTGATTCGATGAGTCTCAAAGGGAAAGCCGCGGCGATTGGAATCGGCGAACTCAAACCGGTCAAGGAACCCGGCGATCTGACCGCGCTCGGCCTGATGGCCAAGGTTGCGGCCGAAGCGTTCGCGGACGCGGGCCTTGAAAAAAAAGATATCGACGGCTTCCTGGTGGGCGTGCCGTTTTCGGACCCCGGGATGATCTATCCGGCGAGCGCCGCCGAAGTGCTGGGGCTGAATGTCCGGATGCTGAACCAGGTCGATATCGGAGGCGCCAGTCCGGCCGGGATGATTTGGCGCGCGGCGGCGGCGATCGATGCGGGGATGTGCAACGCCGTGTTGTGCATCGTCGCGGACCTGAACAAGGCAGGCGATCAGCGTCCGCCGGTGATTTCGGTACAGCGCGAGTTCGAGGCGCCCTACGGAAATATCGGAGCGAACTGCGGCTACGCGATGATCGCGCATCGCCACATGCACGAGTACGGCACTACGCCACGGCAGATGGCGAAGGTAGCGGTCGATCAGCGCACCAGCGCGCTCAAGAACCCGCTCGCGACGTTCAACGACAAGGCGCTCACGATCGATGAGGTGTTGAACTCGAGGATGATCGTCGATCCGCTGCATCTGTATGAAATCGTGAGCCCGGTGAGCGGCGGCGCCGCGATAATCGTCGCCTCCTCGGAGCTAGCCAAGCGCGCGAAAAATCCGCCCATATGGCTGCTCGGCGCCGGCGAGTACGCGAATCATTCGACCATCACCTACGCGCCATCGATCACCGAATCGCCGATCAAGCCGGCCGCCGAAGCCGCGTTCAAAATGGCGGGATTGGAGCCGAAAGACATGGATCTCGTCTGTCCGTACGACTGCTACACGATTACGGTGATCGTCACGCTCGAAGATGCCGGCTTCTGCAAGAAGGGGCGCGGCGGGCCGTTCGTGATGGAACACGATCTTACTTACGCGGGCGATTTTCCCTGCAACACGCACGGCGGGCAGTTGTCATTCGGCCAGCCCGGATTGGCCGGCGGCATGAGTCACGTGACGGAAGCTATAAGGCAGTTGATGGGCCGTGGCGGCGAGCGGCAGGTAAAAAACGCGGCGCTCGGTTATGTCAACGGCAACGGCGGAATCATGAGCGAGCAGGCGAGCCTGGTGCTGGAGCGCAGGTCATGAGCGAGTACTACAAACCGCTTCCGAAGCCGACGCCGACCAGCCGCCCGTTTTGGGAGGCTGCCAAACGTCACGAGTTACAGATTCAGCGCTGCGCCGCGTGCCGCAACTACATCTACTATCCGCGCAACCGATGCCCGAAGTGCTTCTCGGACGATCTTTCATGGGAGCGCGTAAGCGGACGGGGCAAAGTGTACAGCTACACCGTGGTGCGGCGAGCCTCGAGCCGTGCGTTTTCCGACGCGCCGTACGTGTTGGCGATCGTCGAACTCGTCGAGGGCCCGCGAATGACGACCAATATCGTCGCGCCGCCGGACCAGGTTCGAGTCGAGATGCCGGTCCAGGTATTCTTCGACGACGTGACGCCCGAAATTACTCTGGTAAAGTTCACGCTGGTAAAGTCGAAACCAGCGTAGCGCTACGCGGTCACGCGAGCAGAACGGCGACGATTCCGGTCAGGAATATTCCGTCAAACGTGCCTGCGCCGCCGATCGATGCGACCGGTGCGCCCAAATCGCGGAGCCGGCCGAGGTTCAGCAGATCGGCGCCGATTAGCGTGCCCATTACGCCACTGATGAACGCCACCGCGTCGCGATGATGCTCCGACGCGCCGAGAAAGTAACCGCATAGGGCGGCCGCGATCGGCGGAATCAGCATCGGCGTCGCGATTCCCATCCCAACGACGGGCCGGGCGAAGCGATGGACGATCAAAGCGACGATTGCGATTCCGATCACGGCGGGCAGTACTATCGCCGACCAGTGTATCAGCAGATACGCCGAGATCAGCACCGGGACGATCGCGCCGCCGACATTCACCGCAACGATAGTCGAGCCGGGCGCATATGTGATCGGCACCTGGTATCGAACGCCGAAGCTGCGAATCACAGTGGCGGGATGCAAGTTGCCGCTCGCAATGCGCGTAATGGGAATATTGATGTAGCTGCCGATCAAGCTTGCGAGCAGTGCCGCAAATGCCATCTCCGGCGGGAGTCCGATCATCGAGAATGCGTAGTTGATTATGTGAATCTCGACCAGGATGAAGAAAAACGCGAGCAGGAAGAAGAAGAGGATCGCGTAGAAAAATAAAAACGGTGCGAAAAACACGGCGCGATGATAGCAGGCCGCGCGCGGGCCCGGTACTCGCGCCCGTGCGACGCATCATTCTTCGATGCGCGGGGAAAACTATCCGTTTCTGAGGCCGGGGATGAAGCGCCGGCGCGAGCCGAGCGCGTCCGCGTATTGCCCGCCCATCGCGCGTTCCTCGGTGGGGATTCGAACCGCGAGAAGGAGCGCGTTGCCAATAGAGAATGCAATCGCGGTGAAAATCGCACCGCCGATCATCGGGACCGCGGCTATCTCGATCACGACCGCAAGGTAGTTGGGGTGACGCATGAAGCGATATGGACCGGTCGTCACCGGCGCTCGCCCGAACGTCACGATGATTCGCGTGTTCCATCGCTCACCCAGCGTCGAGACCGCCCAGTAGCGGAGCGCCTGTGCGGCGACCTACGCGGATAAGGCGATCCACGCGACGACACTCGGAAATGAATGCGGGAAGAAGAACGCCTCTGCCGCACATGAAACGATGAACAGCGCATGAAACGCGACCATAACCCGGTAGTGAGCCTGGCCGACTTCGACCGCGCCCCGATCGAACGCGCGCCGGGCGTTGCGCCGCGCCAGATCAAGTTCGAAGATCCGCTCGACGACCAGCATCGCAAGCAGAATCAGGTAGGTACGAAGCGAGATCACCACTTCATCAGGACCAGTTCGACCGAAAAACCGGGGCCCATCCCGATGATCATGCCGTAGTCGCCTGGCGCGGGGGTGCCGTCTTTCAGCAATTCGTCGAGGATGAACATCACCGAGGCTGACGACAGGTTCCCGACCGACCGCAGAGAGCGCCATGAGCGCGCGAGCGCGTCCGCGGGGAGATCGAGCGCTGTTTCGAGCGTTTCCAGAACCTTCGGACCGCCGGCGTGTGCAATCCAATGGCGAATTTGCGCGCGATCGATATCCTGGGTCGCGAGGAATGAATCCACCTCGCCGAGAATATGCGTGTTGACGAGGTCGGTAAGTTTCGACGACAGCACGATCTTGAATCCGCTGTCCACGATCTCCCAGCCGAGAATCTGTTCGGTGTTCGGAAAAACCAGCGAACGGGTCGCGATGATTTGCGGTCCCGCGGTCCCGGGACGGTCGCCCGCGCCGATCAGCATCGCAGCCGCGCCGTCGCCGAAAAGCCCGGATGCGATGATATTTGCGATCGAAAGATCCTCGCGCTGCAACGTCAGCGAGCACAACTCGATCGACAGCAGCATCGCGACTTCCGACGGGTACGCGCGGATGTAATCGGCGGCGCGCGCAGTTCCGGCCGCTCCCGCAACGCATCCGAGCCCGAAGATAGGCGTGCGCTTGATCTCCTTGCGCATCCCGAGCGCGCTGATCACGCGGGTGTCGATGCTCGGTACGGCGATACCGGTGACGGTGACGAAGAACAGAGCATCGACGTCGCGCGGCTTCAGTCCCGCGCGCTCGAGCGCAGCGTGCGCCGCAGCCGTCCCCACTTCGGGCGCCACCCGCATCCACGCGTCATTGCTCTTGGCGAAGGTGTCGAGCGGAAGGTATTCCTCGATCGGCAACGCGAGATGACGGCCCGTGATTCCGAGCGCGCCCTGGATCTTGTCGAACCGGCGCAGATCCGAGTAGCGGCGTTCCCATAATTCACGCAGCCGCGCAGTCAGCTGCTCCTGATCGACATAGTTGGCCGGCAATGCGGTGCCGGTTCCAATCACACGGGGTACGTTTTGGCTAATCACTACTGGTCGCGTGCCGTCCGGATCGGGGGAATCGTCGCGGGCTTGCGGTCTCCTTCGCGGTCCGGCAATAGGTTAACGCTATCTTCCAGGCAAAGCACACCACTTTGATTCTGCTCCGCTTGGCGCTATGGCCGGCGCGACGGCGAGTATATCGCTCTTGTGCGTCACGCTGCATCCGTTAAGATCACCCTCCAATTATGAATTCTGAACAACGCGCCGAATTGCTGGCGATGCTCGCCCGGGAATCGTACTTCGAACGTCAGCTCACGCTCGCGTCGGGGCGCGCCTCCAACTACTACGTCGATTGCAAACGCACGCTGTATCTGCCGCGCGGCGCATATCTGGCCGGCGAGCTGATGCTCGAACTCGTGCTGAGCGCGAACGTGGAACAAGTCGGCGGCATGGCCGCGGGAGCGTTGCCGGTGACGGACGCCGTGATGGCGGCGGCGCATCGCCACGGCGCCAATTTGCGCGGATTCTTCGTGCGCAAGGAAACCAAACAGCACGGGCTGCAGCAAATCGTCGAAGGCGCGTTCAAGCCGGGACTCAAGACCGCCGTGATCGATGACACGATTACCACCGGAGGATCGAGTTTGCAGGCAGTGGCAGCGATGCGCGAGGCGGGCGGCGTCGTGATCGCGGCGCTTGCGCTGGTGGAACGCGGTGAAGGGGCCGTCGAAGCGTTCGCGCGCGCGGGTCTGAAATACAGCTGGGTCTTCACCGCGGAAGAAGTGCGCGCGGAGCGCGCCACTCATCGGGTCTCCGGCTGATTTCGCATCGAGTGAGCGAAATCGAATTCCCATCCATGGGTGTTTCTGACATCAACGGCGCGACGGCTCTGGCAGCCATCTTCGGCGATCCAGTCGAGCATTCGAGGTCGCCCGCGATGCACAATGCGGCCTACGCGGCGCTCGGGATGAATCGCATCTACGCCGCATTTCATATCACGCGCGAGAATCTCCCGTCGGCGCTCCGCGCCATACCCGCGCTCGGACTTATCGGGGTGAATCTGACCATCCCCCATAAGGAAGCCGCGGCGCGGCTCATCAAAGATCTAAGCGCGGAGGCGCGCACGCTGGGCGCGGTTAACTGCGTCGTGAATCGGCGCGGAAGACTCTTTGGCGACAACACTGACGCGCGCGGACTCGAACGCGACTTGCGCGACCTTGAATGCCGGCTCGGCCTCGCAATCGTGATCGGCGCGGGCGGCGGGGCCGCGTCGTCGATCCTCGCGTGCCGGCGCCTGCGCGCGACTCGGATCGTGATCTGCAATCGCACACCGGCGCGCGCTGAATCGCTGGCGCGGCGCTTCTCGGTCAAAGATGGCAAACGCGCGAGGATTGAAGCCCGCGGCCTCGACGCGCTGGTTGACTCGAAGCTGCTCAGCCAGGCGCGATTGATCATCAACGCGACGCCAATGGGCCTGACGATTCAGCGCTTTGCGCGTCTCGATTACGACGCGACCCCGGCAGATTGCCTGTTTTACGATTTGATCTATTCGCCCACGCCCACGGCGTTCCTTAAGCCGGCTCTCGCGGCTCGGCGGCGCGCGATCGATGGCGCCGGGATGCTGGTAAATCAGGCCGAACTCGCGTTCAAGCTGTTCAACCGCGTCGATGCCCCCGATGGCGTCATGCGCGCGGCGCTGCTAACCGCGCTCGGACGCGCGCACAATTGACAGGGTGAGTTGGCGATTTGAGCGTTCGGGCTAGCCGAACATCTCTTTGAGTTTGTCGACGAAGCCCTTCGAGAGCGGATGGTTGACCGCCTTGCCGTCGAGCTTGGCGAATTCCTCGAGCAGTTCCCGCTGGCGCGCGGTCAGGCTCCGCGGCGTTTCCACGATCACCTTGATCAACTGGTCGCCCCGCCCATAGCCATGCAGATCGACGATGCCCTTGCCCTTGAGGCGCAGGATTTTTCCTGACTGCGTGCCGGACGGAATCTTGAGCTTCACTTTGCCTTCGAGCGTCGGCACTTCGATCTCGGTGCCAACCGCAGCTTGCGGGAAGCTGATTGGAACTTCGATAATCACGTCGTTGTCCTGGCGCACGAACATCGCGTGCTCCTTGACGTGAATCACGACATAGAGATCGCCTTGCGGACCGCCGCCATAGCCGGCCTCGCCCTCGCCGCGCAGCTTCAGGCGCGATCCATTGTCCACTCCGGGCGGGATTTTCACCGACAATGATTCATGCTTGCGGATTCGGCCCTGTCCCTGGCACTTCGGGCATGGGTCGGAGATGATCATTCCCTCGCCACGGCATTGACCGCAGGTGGTCGAGATCGAAAAGAATCCCTGCTGGGTGCGGACCTGGCCGGTGCCGCGGCAATTGGGGCATTGCCGCGCGCCGCTGGAGCCGCCGCGTGCCCGGGTGCCATTGCATGCTTCGCACTGGGTCAGGCGCTGGAACTTGACGACCTTCTCGATCCCGCGCGCGGCTTCCTCAAATTCGACTTCCAGATCGTAGCGGAGATCGTCGCCGCGCCGGGTGCGTGAACGCGAACGTCCGCGCCCGGTGCCAAAAAAATCGCCGAAGATGTCGGAGAAGACTTCCTCGAAACCCTGGCTGAAGTCGAAGCCGCCGAATCCGCCGGGCCCCTGCGGTCCCTGGAACGCCGCATGGCCGAAACGATCGTATTGGGCGCGCCGCTCGGGCTCGGAGAGAACCTGGTAGGCTTCGTTGAGTTCCTTGAATCGCTCCTCGGCTTCCTTGTTGCCGGGGTTGCGATCGGGATGAAACTGAATCGCGAGGCGTCGGTAGGCTTTTTTTAGTTCATCTTCACCAGCGCCGCGATTGACGCCGAGAATTTCGTAGTAATCGCGCTTGTTGGCTGGCGGCATCGCGCAAAGATTCTATGCGATCAGCCCGAGCGATGCCATTGTCGTCGGCAAACAAGCGGGGCCGTCGTTGCGGCCCCGTCCGTGTCTTCTGAATTGTGCGCTACTGATCTTTGACTTCCTTGTAGTCCGCATCGACCACGTCTTCCTTGGCGCCAGCTCCGCCGTTACCGCCCTGGGAGCCGCTCTGCGCGTCGCCACCGGGAGCTCCGCCCGCTGCGCCACCGTCCTGCGGACCCGCGCCCTGGCGAGTCTTGCTGTACATCGCCTCGGCCAGTTTGTGCGATGCGGTCGCGAGCGTCTCGGCTGCGCGATTTATCTCGTCAGCATCCTTGGACTCGAGCTTGGTCTTGGCCTCGGCCAGAGCGTCCTCGACCTGCTTGCGCCCCGCCTCATCGACTTCCGCACCGTGGTCCTTGAGCGTTTTCTCGGTCGTATAGATCAGGTTGTCGAGCTTGTTGCGCGCCTCGGCCTGCTGGCGTCGCGAATGGTCGTCGGCCGCATGCGCCTCGGCCTCGCGCACCATTTTCTTGATCTCGTCCTCGCTGAGTCCCGACGACGCGGTTATCTTGATCGACTGCTCCTTGTTGGTGCCCAGGTCCTTGGCATGGACATTGACGATTCCGTTCGCATCGATGTCGAAAGTTACCTCGACCTGCGGCAGCCCGCGCGGTGCGGGCGGAATTCCGATCAGATCGAATTGACCGAGCAGCTTGTTGTCCGACGCCATCTCGCGCTCGCCCTGGAAGACGCGAATCGTGACCGCGGTCTGGTTGTCCTGCGCGGTCGAGAACACCTGGCTCTTGCGCGTCGGGATGGTCGTATTCTTTTCGATAAGTTTGGTGAACACGCCGCCGAGCGTTTCGATTCCAAGCGACAGCGGAGTTACGTCGAGCAGCAGGACGTCTTTGACCTCGCCCTTGAGCACGCCCGCCTGGATTGCGGCGCCGATCGCCACCGCCTCGTCCGGGTTGACGTCCTTCCTCGGCTCCTGGCCGAAGAACTCGCGCACCTTGTCGACCACCTTGGGCATGCGCGTCTGGCCGCCGACCAGGATCACGTCG
>JBGPNU010000020.1:0-17512 GCA_041487675.1 Binatus sp. (SeqCode) | reverse complement strand
GTCACGCCGCCGAGCCATCGCCGGTAGAACCATCGCATCGCGATAACCACCGCGGCTGCGACGATGAGCGCCCTGGCGCCCTGGGCTTTCGCCGCCAGGACAAAAACGACCGGCAAAATGAAAACGAATTTGCGACGGGGCCAGCGCTTGGCGTCCGCAAGCAGCGTCGATCCTGCTCCGCCAGCGCGCAAATAATCGATTCGCCGGGCGACCATGACCATCGCATAACGCGCGAGACCGGGCGCAAGAATCAGCGCAAAGTACCGAGTCGGTCCCGAGAGCGTCGAGAGCGCGAGAATTTTGAGTATCAGATCGAAGAAGATCGCGACCCCGCCGAATGTACCGACTCGGCTGTCACGCAAAATTTCCAGTGCGCGCTCGCGATCCCGTCCCGCACCAAGCGCGTCAGCGGTGTCGGCCAATCCGTCAAGATGGACCGCGCCCGTGATCACTATGAGAGACAGGACGACGAGCACCGAGCGCATCACCTGGCCGAAAGCGTAGGAAAGAACCAGGTCCTCGCCGGATAGCGCGAGGCCGAGCATGAATCCGACAATCGGGAACCACTCGAAGGACGCCGCGACCGCATCTTCCGACGCACGACGATTGTCGATTACCGGCAGGATGGTGAGAAAGCCGACTGCAAGAGACAGCTCGGCGATAAATCCGCTCGCAGGTTCGATCTCGATCGATCCATTCGCATCGTCTGTTTCGGTCATCGGAGCTTGCCCGTCACGCCCGCGCTCGCAAAGGTCGCCATGTTGTGGAACAGGTCGAGTGCCGCTTCGATCATCTGCATGGCCAACGCGGCGCCGGTTCCCTCGCCCAGTCTCAAATCGAGATCGAGTATCGGCCGCACCTTGAAATGCTCGAGTGCCGGCGCGTGGCCGCCCTCTGCCGAACGATGACTGAAGAAAAGATGCTCGAACAACCCGGGACGAATCTGTTCGGCCACCGCCGCGGCAGCGGTCGCGATAAAGCCGTCCACCACTACCGGGACATTGAGTGACGCGCCAGCAAGGCATACTCCCGCCATCGCCGCAATTTCGAAACCGCCGAGCGCCGCGAGCATCGACTCGCCATCTCCGAGCGCGCCGCGATGAAGCTCGAGCGCGCGGACGACCACATCTGTCTTGCGGCGGATGCCCGCGTCATCGAGACCGGTGCCCCGCCCAACCATCGCGTCCGGTGCGATATGCGTGATCGCGGAGAGGATCGCGGCGGCGGATGTGCTGTTTGCGATTCCCATCTCGCCGATGCCGATCAGAGTCGCGCCGCTCCGAGCGAGATCGCGCGCTACTTCGATTCCAACTTCGAGCGCGCGCGTCGTTTCGGCCGGCGTCATTGCGGGGCCGCGCGCGAAGTTGGCGGTCCCAGGGCCGACCCGTCTGTAGGTCACGCCGGCAAGCGGCATCGCGCTGGTATCGGTCTTAACTCCAATATCAATCACTTTCAGGGCATAGCCGAAGCGGCGCGCGAGCACGCTGATCGCGGCGCCACCGCCGGCGATATTGCGCAGCATCTCGGCAGTTACGGCCTGCGGAAACGCGCTTACACCCTCGGCGGCGACGCCATGATCGGCGACGAAGACCGCGATCGCGCCGCGTCCCATATGCGCCGAGCCGTCGCGGCGGATTGCGGCGTAGCGGCGCACGAGTTCTTCGAGATAGCCGAGGCTGCCACTAGGCTTGGTGAGCGAGTTCAGACGTTGGTCGGATATGCGTGCGGCTTCGTTGTCGAGCGGCGCAATCGCCGCGATGGTTTCTTTCAGCAGTGACATTCTTAACGACGCGATGGCGAGTCGTCGGGAAAGATCGCGAGCCAGATCGACGGGTCCTCGATTTTTTCCTTCAACGAATCGGCGGGGGTTCCTTCGCCGTTCCACGAATCGAAGTGGATGAGCGAGCGCGGCGGCAATCTCTCCGCCCAATCCGCGCTCGCGAGCACCGGTCGATCGGGAAACTCGCGCACGTAGCCGATGCATAGATAAGCGACCGGGATGGCGTCATCGGGAATCCCGAAAATTTCCGCGAGCGCATCGTTGCGCAGGATGCTGACCCATCCGACGCCGAGGCCTTCCGCGCGGGCCGCGAGCCAGAGATTTTCGACTGCGAGACACGCTGAATAGATCTCGACGTCGCGGATACTGGTCTTGCCGAGCACCGCGGGACCGAACCGCTCGGGTGTGCAGGTCACGATCAGATTGATCGGCGCCTCGAGGATTCCTTCGAGCTTGAGCGAGAGAAACTTCTCGCGCCGCGCGCCGGTGAACTGCGCGGCGTTCTTCGCGCGTTCGTCTTCGAAGATGCTCTTCACGCGGCGGCGCGCTTCGACGCTACGAACGACGATGAAGTCCCACGGCTGCGTGAAGCCGACGCTGGCGGCATGATGGGCCGCGATAAGCACCCGCGCCAGCGCGTCGTCGGGAATCGGAGCCGCGGTGAACTCGCGGATATCGCGCCGGCGAAAAATGGCCTCGTACAGGCCGCGCTTGAGCGCGTCGGTAAATTCGTTGCGATCGCGTGGCGAGGATTTGGCCGGCGAGGTCACAATATTCGGCGAACAATCGTGAAAAAAATTGTAGAGGAGGGCGGGAGCCTATCAAGCCATCGCGCCCCTCCCGATTGTTAAGGCCTAGGCCGCGGCGGCCTTTCTGGCCGCATCGAGCGCAGCTTCGTAATTGGGCTGATTGGCGACTTCCTTGACGTATTCGACGTAGGTCACGTTGTCATTCTTGTCCACGACGAAGACGCATCGCGCGAGCAGATGCAGCTCCTTGATCAGCGCGCCATAGTTGGTGCCGAAACTGGCCGTGCGCCAATCGCTGAGCGTCGTCACTTTGTCCACACCGGCCGCGCCGCACCAGCGCGCCTGCGCAAACGGCAGATCCATCGAAATGCTCAAAATCTCGACGATGCCGGGCAGCTTCGACGCTTCCTCGTTGAAGCGGCGCGTTTCCGCGTCGCAAACCGGGGTGTCGATTGACGGGATCGTCGTGATGACCTTGACCTTGCCCTTGAACTGGTCGAGCGTAGCCGGCTGCATGCCCTTGCCGACGACGCTGAAGTTCGGTGCTTTATCCCCGACTTTTATTTCCGGACCAACCAGGGTCAGCGGGTTTCCCCGCATCGTAACGGCGCCTTTGCGTTCTTCCGCCATGAGCGAAATCTCCTTGATGATGAATGGGAAACGGAATCGTGAACTAGGAGACTTTAACCCGCGGCGGGCGCGGCGGCAAACAAGCTAAAGCGCCTTGATTGCGATCGCGATCACGCTGCCGAGCACCAGGATGCCGTTGATCGCGAACGTCGCCATCGCTCCCGGCGCACGCTTGGCGGGCGCGGCGAGATAGCCCGAGGCGTAGATGATCCGTGCGATCAGGAACAGCGCTCCGAGCGCTACGCCGAAGTGATAATTCACCGACAACGAGAAAATCCACAGTGCCGGGAGGAATACGATCAGGTTTTCGAGCGTGTTTTCATGGACCCGGAAATAGCGCTCGAATTCCGGATTGCCGGTGGTGGCAGGCGCCTCGACCCCATACTTCTGGCGCGCCCGCCCGACCATCGCGCCGAGTACCGAGTACTCGAGCAGCGCAAGCACCGTAATCATTGCGAGTGAGTGGTAAGTCCCATCCATAGCCGACACCTCCCCGTGGTTGTCGCCGCGTTCGCGGTTCGCATGAGGCTACTCGCGCCGGCGTCAAAGCGCGAGATCATAAATAACGCCGTGCCGGTGTGCCCCGAACTTGCCCGCGCCTGGGCGCTCGCTAAAGGCTAAAATTAGTCGCGCCTGAATCTCGCCTGACGCCGAGCCTCGAGCGCGTCGGCCGCCTCGCGCGCAGGCCGCTCGGGCATCCAGCCCTTCGTATAGTCGCGCTCTTCCCAGCTTCGATCATTTTCGTCCCAGACATACGGCAACTCGACGATCGTTCCGGCTGATGTAATCGTCTCGAACGCGCGCATCGCGTCGGTCACGATTTGGCGCTGAAGCTCGGGTTGGTCAGGCGGGCCGGTCTGATGCCCAAGCGGAAAGTTGACGAACACCGCCCGCGGCGGCTTGACCGCCTGCGTGATGTCGAGCGCCGAGGTCATGCTGAGGGTTGGGATTCCCGCTGCTTCGACTGCGCGTGCGATCAGTCCAACGGACTGATGGCAGACCGGTCATGCGGGGACCAGGTAAAGCACGTCGGCATGGGCGCGCTTCAACTCATCGACGATTTGCGGGGCCAGCTCGTCGCGGACCTTGCGCGCCGAATAAATTCCACCCATGAAGCTGAACGCGGGATCGGCAAGCTCGCCGATCACGCCGCGCATTTCGAGTTCGCGCAAACGCTCGAGCGGAAACACGCAATTTGGGTCGCGCTCCGCGTCCGCGGTTGGATAGCCGAAGTGCCAGATGCTCAAGTCGTCGCGAGTCGCATTCTTCGGAATGCGCCGATACGACGCGTCCTCGCGATGGAACCGCGGCTGGTCGCGGTACATTACTCCGCCCGAACTGATTAGCGCGACTCTGCACTCGGCGATCGGCTTCGAAAGCGGCGTGAACGGGGGCAGGTCGTCATTCTCGACCCAGCGATAGGGCGTGAAATCGCCGTAGAGATCGCGGGTTCGTGGAATATACGCGACGGGCATCGGGTCATTTCCTCAAGTAAATTCTCTCATGCCGCGTCCGGCGGGAACAAGCATCACGCACTCCGCCAATGGATGCCTGACTTCACGCAAAGCGCAATATACCACCGGCGCCAGAGGCAGTCTTGAAGTCACCTTTGGAGGCCATTGATCCGATGACGGGTTTCTGCGCAAAATGTTCCCGCACGAGTCCCGGGGGGGACTGCTGTTAGTCCTGAAGCTCCCGGATTGGGCAAGGCAGGCCAGAAGCCGTTTTCTGGTACGAGTACTTAGGGAGGGACATTAATGCACTTATCAATGAGGCATGCGCGGCGCGCATTGCTCGGCGCTGCGACGGGCGCGCTGTTTCTTGCCGGCCTGCCGGGCGCCGGTCACGCGACTACGCTGTCGCTATGCATATCACCCCACGGAAGGATTGATTCGGTTGACTCGAGTTGCTCGGTTGCCGATCGATTGATCACCTGGGATGACGAAGGCGTCACCGGACCCACGGGCCCGCAGGGTCCTGTAGGGCCGCAGGGGAATCCCGGCGGAGTCGGCGACATTGGTCCGGGTGGGCCGGTAGGTCCGGTAGGACCGACGGGCGCCACGGGCACGGCGGGCGGTCCCGGAGATAAGGGTCCCAAGGGACCTACCGGGGTGACCGGTCGCCAAGGAAACCAGGGAGCGCAAGGAGATCCGGGTCCACAAGGTCCAGACGGACCGCAGGGACCTCCGGGTCTTGCTGGAACGCAATCGTTCATGCTGGTTGGCGGCGATCTGGGCGATGAAGTGCAAGCAATCTATTCGGGTAGAGCTCTGGGCGGGGGAAATACCCTCTTTTACGGCCCGGGTGACGGCGTTGACAAAGTACTCGAAAGCGAAACGGTGCCAATCGATTCCGGGACCGTTACGCAACTCTGGGTGCAGACCAAGAACGTTCCCGGACCCGGTCAGAGCTACACGTTTACGCTCTGCATAAACAGCAGTTGCAAAACTCCGGTTACATGCTCGATCCTTCTCCCGACCCTGACCGAGTGCAGCGACACGATTGATACACAAGACTATACCCCCGGCGATACCA
Organism: Binatus sp. (SeqCode); assembly: GCA_041487675.1. Taxonomy (GTDB): domain Bacteria; phylum Desulfobacterota; class Binatia; order Binatales; family Binataceae; genus Binatus. Next base: position 11,818 of record JBGPNU010000020.1, on the reverse strand, counting down.
TCGCTCTGCAGGGCACAGCATCGGCCACGGCGGTTTCGACCGATGTGTCGTGGTCAGTGGTTGTTAAGCGAACGGCGCCACATCTTTAGCAGGGGCGGACGATGAGAGCGAAACAGGTAATGCCGGGTACGAGAATGGTAACAGTCAGGGAGGGGACCAGAATGCCTCAATCTTTGAAGTACGCGTGGCGCTGGCTCATGGGAGCTTCGGCGGCCGCGATGCTTATAGCGAGTATCCCAGCGGCGGCGAACGCGGATAACCCAGAATTGATCACGCTTTGCGTGTCCAAACGCGGCAAAATCGTGGGCATCGACATCGAGTGCAAGCCGCGCCAGATCCAGTTGACATGGAACATCCCCGGACCGGCGGGCGATCCGGGCGAGCAAGGAGAGCAGGGACCGGACGGTGTCAAAGGTGAAACCGGTCCGGCCGGCGCGCAGGGCGCTATCGGAGACCCCGGTCTTCCCGGTCTCATGGGCTCGAAGGGAGAGGCTGGGCCGACCGGTCAGCAAGGTCCGACTGGCGATCCCGGACCTGACGGAAATAAGGGGCCTCAAGGTCTTACGGGTCCGACGGGACCTCCGGGAAATAAGGGCAACGACTTCGTCACCACCGGTGACAATGTTACTACTCTGACCGGCGGCACGCTGGGCGCGACGATCGGCCCCGCGACGGTGATTCAGTTGAGTCCGGCCCGTGGGTTCCTCACTAACCCGCCGCTCTTTTTGGCGCCGGGTAACGCGGCCTCTACCGATCAAGTCTCGGTTCAGGTACCGACGCCGGGTGGTGAGGCGTTCAATCTGCAGGTCCAGCTCTCGTCATTCCCAGGATTGGGTACTGCATACGAATTCTCCGTATGCGACGAAGCCGACTGCACCCCGGCACCAACCCCTGTGACATGCACGGTCCAGGACCTGGCAACGACCTGCTCCGACGACAGCAACGAGGTGGAATTCCTGCCGGGGGAAACTATCTCCGTTAAGGCCTTCAACGACGAGGGCACCCCCGCAACCGTCGATGTGAGTTGGTCGCTGGATTACGCCATCGGCCCCGACAGCGATAAACCCTAAGGGCTGCAGGGGAGTGGAGAAATGACTTCGTTATCTGAACGCGGGACGGCCAAAGGGCAAAAGAATATGGAGGGCGTTAACATGCCTGCTTCCCCGAAATTCGCGTGGCGCTGGATCGTCGGTACGACCGCCGCCGCGATACTATTCATGGCGGCGCTTCCGAGTGTCGGCCAGGCCGCTGAACTCACAATCTGTATCAATGTCAAAGGGCGAATTAAGGGCATCAACGTTCCTTGCGGCTCTTTGACTTCGCTCACTTGGGAAACGGTCGGAGTGCAGGGACTGACCGGACCTCCAGGCGTCGATGGGCCTCCGGGGTTCGCCGGTCCAGGGGGCGCAGCAGGCGGCCCGGGCGGTCCGGGGGCCAAAGGAACGCAGGGGGACAACGGACCGACGGGTGACCCAGGCGGCCAAGGTGATATCGGCGACAATGGCCCGCCAGGAATTCAGGGTAATCCTGGAATTCAGGGCCCAGTCGGTCCTGTGGGCAAGCAAGGTATTCCGGGCTTCAACGCCGGAAGCGAGACCAACAAAACCTTCCTGACCGGAGGTACGCTGGGCGATCTCGGAGATGACGAGAGTGTTGCGTTGTCCGGAGCATTCCTCACCGGCAATAGGCTCGTTCTGGGGCCGGGCAATGGGTCGGACAAGGTTGGCAACACCCAGGTGCCGATGAACGATGCCGGCGCTGCATCCCGCCTGTTCGTAAATGTCGACAAAAACCCGGGCACCAGCCCCGGCCCTGTGCCGCCCTCCGGGAGTCCCGCAAGCTACGTCTTTTTTCTCTGCAGAAACAACATCTCGGGCACAGTCTGCACCGTGCATTGTACCATCACCGACCCCGACACGAGCTGCAGGGACACGGACCCGGCTCACGCCCTCACCTACGCTCAGGGTGATTTGATGGGACTGTTTGCGTTCGCCGACAGCGGAACGGCGAATGAAGCCGACGTGACGTGGTCGGTGACGTATGACCACACATCGTTTACCCTTCCCTAGCGGCTCAAGATTCACTTTCGCGAGCGAAAACCCCCGGGACGCAAAGCCCGGGGGTTTCTCTTTTTGGCGGCGGGGAAATTATCTGAAATGCAGATTTGCGCGGCTACTTCAAACGAGGCAACACCTCGGCGCCGAATCGATCCAGTGAGCGCCGTGCCTTTGCGGGATCGAGTCCCGGGAGTTGCGTCACTACTATAAGCTCGGTCATCGGCGTCGATTCGAGTATTCCTTCGAGCTTGGCGCCGACTTCCTGGGCCGTTCCCAGCACGCTGGTCCGGCGGAGCCGCTCCGGGTCGGGACGAATCAGCACCTTGCTCTGATCCGTGATGCCGGCCGCCGCCGATAGCCATTTGCCGTATAACTCGGCCTGGTACATCAGCGCGTCTCGAGTGTCGCGCCACGCCTGCTCCTCGGAATCGGCGACGTACACGACGCGGCTGTTCACGATGCTGTAGCGGGCCAGATCCTTGCCGCGCGCCTTCAACGCCTCGATATAGATCCCAATCTCCCTCCGGCCTCCGACGCACGCGAACGACAGATCGAGCTCGGCGCCACGGCGGATCGCTTTCGCAGCCCCTGCACCCCACAGCAGCTCGGGATGCGGCTGGCTTACCGGGCGTGGCAGCACGCGCACGTCGCGGAACTTGAAATACTTTCCGTCGAAGCTGAATCGCTCTCCGGTCCAGGCGCGTTTCAAAATCTCGATCGTCTCGAGCGTCCTGCCGAGGCGCTCCGCGCGCGGGACGCCGAAACCTTCGAACTCCTCGGCCCGGTAGCCAAGCCCAATCCCCAGCCGGAGCCGCCCGCCCGAAACCACATCGACGAATGCGGCATCTTCGGCGAGCTTCAGCGGATGATAAAACGGCGCCAGCAGGACGTAGGTGCCGATAGTGACTCGGGTCGTGCGCGCTGCTATCGCCGCGGCCGCCGGCATCAGCGCCGGCAGATAGCCGTCATCGGTAAAGTGATGCTCGGTGAGCCAGATCGAGTCGAAGCCGAGCCGCTCGGCCGCCGTCACCTGTGCGAGCGACGCATCGTAGAGCTCGCGGAACGACAACTTCGAGCCGGGAGGATTACGAAAATCGAGCTGGTAGCCGACTTTTACCTTGCGCACGATTTTACCTCATCGCGGTAACGTCCGGACTCCGCGCGCTATCCGGTGTTCGCGGCCGCCTGACGCTCAGCGGGCTGCGAGACCGCCATCGACTATCAATTCGGCGCCGGTGATATACGAGGCGTCGTCGGAAAGCAGAAACACGATCGCTTTTGCGATTTCCCACGGGGTTCCCTGCCGGCGCATCGGAATTCTGGGCGCGACCGCGCTTTCGCGATCGCCGATCAGCCTGCGCACCATCGAGGAATCGATCAGCCCCGGCAAGATCGTGTTGACGCGAATATTGTCGCGCGCGTGCGAGACCGCGGCCGAGCGCGACAGCCCGAGGATGGCGGCCTTGGTCGCCTCGTACGAAATTTGCGAATTGCTGCGCAATGCGGCCAGCGACGAAACATTGACGATCGCGCCTCCGCCGGCTTTAGCGATTTCGGGCACCGCATAGCGCATCGTCAGGAAATGGCTGCGCAGGTTGACCGCCAGCATCGTGTCGAACTGCTCGGTGGTGGTCTTGAGCAGGTTGCCGCCAATTCCGATTCCGACGTTGTTCACCAGCAGATGCAGTGCGGCGAAGCTGCGTATGGTTGCTTCGACGGCGCCGCGGCATTGCTCCTCGATACTAACGTCCGCGGCTACGGCCTCGGCGCGTCCACCTTCCTCGGCAATCGCGGCCGCGGTCTGCTTCGCCAGTTCGAGCGAGCGATCGGCAACCATGACTGCGGCGCCTTCGCGCGCGCACATGATCGCAGTGGCGCGGCCGTTGCCGATCGAGATCTTCTCGCCTGCCTTCGCGGGACCGTCCGCGCCGCCTCCGACAATCAATGCGACCTTGCCGGCAAGACGATTCATGATGCGCCTCCTCGGAATTGACTGGCTACGGGCGGTTGATCTTTCTCATCAATCTCTTTCCGGGGAGGGCGCAGGTGCTGTCACTTTGATCTTGATCTCTTCGTCCGGTTCCTGGCAGAAGCATCCGGGGCGCATCCATCCCACACATTTGAAACCCGGCCCTTGTGGCGTGCAATCGGCCGTCTTGCTCTGCGTGTGCAGGAAGGTGCATTTTTCGGTTTTGCTTTCTTCGCATTCGAGGTTGTCACAGTCCGGCTTCGCCGCCGCGATCTTTGCCGCCAGATTGTTGTCGTATGCAGTCTGAGCGTTGGGTTGGGTATCGCCGACGCCTTTGACTTGAACCCGCTTGAAGAACCGGTTGGGACATTTTGCGCCGGCGTGCGCAATCGAGGCGGTCGTCGCCGCTCCCGCGATCGCAAGCGCCAGCGCAATCGTCCGGAATGTAAAAAGAGTCGATGCCTTCATATTAGATACCCCTCCTCTTGGTTAGACCGTGGCGGGTCGTGCGGTTGGAAACCGCCGCACGTATTGCAGGAAACGCCCGAGCGCGCGGTCGGCGTCTATAAGCAGGCCGTCGTGAAAGCGAATCGTTTTCATGATGGGTTCGTCTTCCTGAATCAGCCGGCGGAAGAATGCCTCGCCGATTTGAAGGCGCTGTTCGCGCTCGGCGTCGTTACCTTCGGATTTTGGCGTCCCGGTGACTGACCATCCGTGAGTGCGGCCGTCGGGAGTTGGCGTCCCGGTCGCCATCGAGAGGATTGCCATCCCGTTCAGCCGGCCAGCCAGTGCAATCGTGTTGGTTCCGGTCACGCGGATCCGCTGGTCGAATATGCCCAGGTTTGGATCTTCGAAGCGCACGTCGTACTGGATGCGGTAGTCGCCGACGTCGATCGCCTCGGGATCGCATTCGATCTTGAGCCCGTGCAGAACGCGCAGATGCTGAAAGTCCATCGAGTTGGTGAACGGCACCCACGGCTCGACCGGCAGATCGAATGCCTCCGCGGTCCGGATGTCGAGGTCCGCGTCGCTGTAGCCGACGAATTCTGGAACCTCGAACAGCGGTTTGGTTCCATTGAACGCCCAGATCAACCCCCACTTCTCGGCGGTGGGGAATTTGAACATTTTGGCCGCCTTGGGAATTTTTTCCGAGGCCGGAATTTTGGTGCATCGGCCGTCGGGCCCGTATTGCCAATGATGGAACGCGCATTGGAGGTCGTTGCCGATAACTTTGCCCATGCTGAGATCGGCACCGAGATGACGGCAGTATGCGTTCATCACGCTGGGCTGGCCATTCTCGCCGCGGTAAACGATTGCGCGGCCCTCGAGGAAATCGCGCCCGATCACGTCGCCGACGCCGACTTCATCGGAGCGCGCGATCGCATACCAGGACTGATGAAACCCGCCCGAGGATTTTGCGCGCGGCTTGGAAGCGCGCGTGCGCTCTCGATCCGCGCGAGGTCGAGCGGTCGTCGATGGCACCCTCGAATTCCTCCAGCGCTCAGGCCGCAGCGGCCGGATAGGCCGTATCGAATTTCGGTAGTTGCACGAAGAACAGCACGCAATCGTCCACGGCTTCGATCTCCCGGCCCGCATCGGCGGGATCGACCCGGAATGCCGATCCCGAATCTAGAACCTGGCCCGACGCCCGATCGCGAATTGCGCCGCGCTCGACGAACAGAAGCTCGGGCGAACGGTGCCGATCGATCAAGTGGCGCGCGCCGCGGATGGCCCGGATCTGGCCAATATTTACCGCGCGCTCACCGAACGTGCCCAGGTGCTTCAACTCGAACCCTAAGTCGCGGGTCGGAATCCATCCGAAGCTTTCAGGATGTATCACGACCGGTTCTTCGTAACGCGCGGGCGGATACTCAACCTCGCGGCCATTGACGTGCTCCCAAATTGCCTCGTAGCCGTCCTTGCGCTGGAGGCGGCCGTCGGTGGTCTGGCGGGTGAAGACGCCACCTGCAAATTTCCCGAGATCGCACATACGCTCGTAGCCGGCGTTCAACTGCTGATAACTCATGAAGCCGTAGCCGCCGGCCCCGCCCATCTGGAGCAGCAGCACCAAAGACTTGGCCGTATCCGACTGGGGTCCGTAGAACGTTCCCTCGGGAAAATAGCCGACGGTCCCGGCTATTAAATCTTTGCCGGGCGCATAGTTCATTGCGCCTTCGAGACAGAGACGGACCTGGTCGAAGTTATGCCGATGGCGCGGCGTGAAATAGTCACCGGCAGTCCGCACTATACTCAGTTCGAAATTATCGGGCGTGCCGGCGGTCCCTTGCAGCAGGCGTTTGAAGTCTATTCCGCCCGAGCGATGGCCCGAAACGGCGCCCCATTCCACGTCCGATCCGCGTGTCGATTGCATATTAGGTGCGGCATTAGCGCGGGCGTATGCGCCGCGTCAAGCCAACTGAAATCAGGCTCGTCCTCGGGTCAGGCCCCTTCGCGATTGCGGAAGCGGGCCTGATTGGGATCGGACGGCATAGTCAGTAGCTCGCGCGAGTAAATCTCACCTATATACTCGATCAGATTGCGCATCGAGACCACCGCGGTCGGATTTCCCGCGTCGTCGGTGAGCGGGATGTGGCGGAATCCCTCGAGCACCATCTTGCTGAGCGCGAAGGCGACATTCGCGTCGGCGGGAAGCGTAAACGGATCGGGGGTCATCGAGGCGGATACCGGCGTGCGCATCAGATCGAGCGGGCGGCCGGCAATTTTCATCAGGATATCGCGCTCGGTGAAGATGCCGGCAAGACGGCCGTCCTCGATGATCAGAACACACGCCCGCCGCTCGAGCTGCATCAGGCGGATGGTCTCGGCGAGAGTCGTCGATGCGGAGACCGTGAGCGGCGGCTGCGAAACGACTTCGCTGAGCGAGGTGTTGGCAAGGGCGGATTCGAGTACTTTGGGGCCGGGATGCTCTTCTTCGAGCAATCGCTCGCGCTCATCGTCATCGTCGATCGGCATAGGCCAAGCCTCCGCGCGAAACTTCGGACTCTAGCCTAGGACGTTATCTCGTTTAGAGCAAAGGGTATGATAGGTACCGATCTGGGTCCGACATGCTCACTCTTGAACAACGCACTGAGTTCGATCAGTTCGGCCTCCTTCATATCCCGGGTGCGATAGCGAAGGCGGATGTCGAGCGGATGGACGACGTACTTTGGGCCTCCCTGGCAAATGACCACGGGATGCACCGCGACGCGCCTGAATCGTGGACTCGGGAGCGAGCGACTGGCATCCAGGCGGCTGCGCGGTCGGAAGTCTTTGCGGCGATGGGCGGTCCGGCGGTCTGTTCCGCGCTCGACGACCTTTTCGGACCGCATGCGTGGGAGCATCCGAGCTACTGGGGCAGCCCCCTGGTCACGTTTCCAAGTGCAGGGAGGCCATGGGACGTGCCTCACACTGCGTGGCATCTGGACGCTCAAGCGGTGCGCTCGGCGCCGCGCCTCCCCGGTGTCGTTGTGTTCGCCTTTCTCGAACCGGTGCTTGAACGAGGCGGCGGCACATTAATCGTCGCGGGCTCTCATCGACTGGTAGAGCATATCGCCCGCAGTGCCGATCCTGATGACGAGGGGCGTTCGGCAGATGTCCGCAAAGCTTTGATGCATGCTCACCCCTGGCTGCGGGCTCTCTGGTCAAGCGATGAAAAGATCGATCGTGTGCAACGATTCATGGTCCGTGGCGCCAAAATCGGCGGTATCCATATGCGGGTGATAGAGCTAACCGGCGAAGCAGGCGACGTGATCATCTGGCATCCCTGGCTATTCCACACCGCCGCTTCCAACTGCCGCTCGATCCCACGGCTGATGCTGAGACAGCCGATCAACCCAGTGTCAGGTTCAGCGCGTCGAGTGCCTTGCGCTTCGACTTAGTCGATGGCCACGTGCTCGTCGCCGCTGGTGTTTCGCCTGAGTGGGCTGCTGATCGATCTCCGGTGTCGCGCTTGCCGTGCCGATCGCGTGCGGCTGAGTCGCGGCGGGATGCGGCGCATCACTCAACAGGATTTTCGAGGGCGGTAGGGTGTTGGGAGAAATGGCAACGCTCGATGAACTATCGGCTCGATGACGAATGGTCGTGCGCACAATTCCGATTCCCCACGCAATACAGGGGAGCAGGACTCCGATGAGCAACACTGCCAGCGCAATCTGTCGCCACATCAGGAGTGCTTTTGCGCCTTTAGTTCCAGGAACTGAAGTCTCGACTACTTCGTTCTCGGCCTGCTCGAAGTCACATATGAAGCGCGAGACCACTTTCGTTGCATCAAGGCCGAGGAAAATAGCGTAGCGGCGGAAGAACGGCAGAAGGTAAAGCTGATCGGGGATGGCGTCGTAGCTGTCGCTCTCGATCATTCTCACGTAATAGGCTGGAATGTGTGTCTGGTCCGCGACCTGCTCTCGCGAAAGACCGCGCTGCTCGCGAGTTTCGGTCATCAGTTGGCCGAGTGTCTGATGCTGGGCACTGATGAACGGGTGTCCGGTTTCCACTCCAAAAGAAAATTTCGCCGGCGCGTCGCTCGGATCATTGCGAACTGCGCCCTCTGGCGGCTCATCGCACACGAGGTCAGCGTCGCTCAGGCAAACTAAATTGGCCGGGGTTTTGAGATCGCTTGCTGCGTCTCTGGAGAAACTACCAAAGAGGGACCTAACAACGGCCATCCTCCACCTCCTCAACCCGCTCATCTTCAGCTAGCCGGAGTCGGCTGTCGCGAGCCAGAATATTGCCACAAACGTAAACCGATCTGAAGTAAGCATTAGAAATATAATAGTCAGCGGGGGGAGTGGTGATAGTCATTCCCTCGCTGGACGACTTCGGATCAGCACTGCTTACTGGTTGAACGCTACATATGATTCATAGACGTGTAGTTCTTTTGCGTGAGAAGCAATTTCAAGAAAAAGGACGACAGATTGGAACACAACTGAAGAACATTGAAGAGATGTAACCGCGATACCTTCAACAGTTCGATGAGCAAATAAGACTCGTCAAGAACCGTGTAGCTGCCGAAATCTAGGATCGTTCTCGTCGAGTGGCCAGTCGAGTTATGGTACGCAGCGCTAGCGGAGGGACCGATGGACGAAAACAAGTGGGATCTGAGAACCGCGAAAGATGAGCGCTACTTCATCCGGGCGTATGAGATCGTATCGCCTCCGGCGCCAGAGATCGTAAGATAGCCAATGCCGGGACTGCACTGGACGGCATTGACCGCGGTAGTGTCCGTGCACATCACGACGTTATCGGTGCCTGTGAAGCACGGGTTACTAACCGAAGCGCGTCCGGCGTTAAGCGTCGCATGACCGGCGCAAGTCCACCCAGACGACAGCGTGAAGCCTCCATTGGGTCCCCAGGAACTCATTGTCGTCGGCGGCAGAGGCGGTTGCGGCTGTACCTGTAAACATCCGGCCATCGTCGCTCCAATCAGAGCAAGTATCGCAACAATCCTGCGCATCGCAATCTCCATCCCATCCGGTATTGTTTGTCGCGCGGAGGAGATCATGTCCTATTTATCGGGATTTCCGTTTTGAGTCTCCGATTCCAGCTCTCCGTTTAGACCAGACGGCCTCCCTGCGCAAGGTTCCAGGCGGGTTTTGGTCCCCGGTCTGTTCCAGCGGCGCTCGTTCAGGCCTTCTCCAGACCGTCGCCGTTACGGCGAGCGAATATACCTTCGGAGTTCCTCCGCTTCGGATTGGACCTCTTCGAGACGCTGCTTCACGACGTCGCCGATGCTAACGATTCCATGAAGTGCTCCATTCTCAATGACTGGCAGATGCCGGATACGCTGCAGCGTCATCACCTCCATGATATCGACGAGTTGGTCTTCGGACGAGCAGGTCTTAACGTCACGGGTCATCAATTGGTCGGCCGCAAGTGTCAGCACCGCGGCCGCATGCTCCGACATCCCGCGGATGATGTCGCGCTCGGAGATGATCCCTATGAGTTGACCTTGATCGTTGATCACCGGCACGGCGCCGATCCGATTTTGGGCGAGCACCTTGACGACCCACGTGACGGTCTGCTGCGGTGCGACGGTGACAACATCATGACCTTTGTGCTTCAGGACCGACGAAACCTTGGTTCCCATGTTTCGATCTCCTGGCCTTAAATCTGAGCGCCATATGGGCCGCTGTCGTGGCTTTCCAAGATTACAAAAGCTCCGTGACTCCAGCAAAAGCAAGGGTCCATTGGCTCCGTGGCACGGACTGACCGCCGCGGGCGACGATGGTCATGCGGGCGGGCTTCCTGCTAGAACCGCATCATCACGAGCCCCGACGCGAGGAGGGACGCGATGGCCAAGTACGAACGGCTGAGCCCCCTGGACCGGACATTCCTCGACCTCGAATATCCTGAAGCGCACATGCACGTTGCGGGCGTGACGGTCTTCGACGCCATTCCGCTTCGGACTCCCGACGACGGAATCGATATCGAAAAGATCCGGAAATACATTGCGTCGCGATTGCATCTCATCCCGCGTTATCGACAGCGGATCGCGCGGATACCGCTTGAGAATCATCCGGTGTGGGTGGACGACGATCACTTCAACCTTGAATATCACGTGCGGCACACTGCGCTGCCGCGGCCCGGCGGCGACGAGCAGCTCAAGCGATTGACGGGAAGAATCGTCTCGCAGCAACTCGATCGCGGCAAACCGCTCTGGGAATTGTGGATCGTCGAGGGACTCGACGGCGATCGCTTCGCGATGATCAGCAAGACCCATCACTGCATGATCGACGGAGTGGCCGCCGTCGATCTCGCATCCGTGCTGCTGAGTCCGTCGCCGGACGCGACGATTCCCGACGCGCAGCCGTGGAAGCCGGAATCCGCGCCGTCGCGCGGCGAGCTGGTGATGGAGGAAGCTCGGCGGCGACTCGCGACCCCGCTGGAATTCGGCAAAGCGGTCCTTGGCGCGATGCAAAATCCGGCCGAGACGGCGGAGAGCATGAGCGAGCAGATTTCCGCGGTAACCGAAACGCTCGGCGCGGGACTGTTTCCAGCTTCGGAGTCGCCGTTCAATCAGCCAATCGGGCCGCATCGGCGATTCGAATGGACGGCGATCGAGCTGGCGGACGTCAAGCGCGTGAAAAACGCTCTGGGCGGGACGGTGAACGATGTCGTGCTCGCCACTGTGGCGGGTGCGGTTGGATCGTTTCTGAGCGGCCGAGGATTTTCTCCTGAAAAAATTGCGGAACTCGATTTCCGCGCGATGGTTCCGGTCAGCCTGCGCGCGTCGTCGGAGCGAGGCACGCTGGGAAATCGAATCGCGTCATGGGCGGCACGCCTTCCGATCGCGGAAACCGATCCGCGCCGGCGCCTGCAGGCGGTCCGCGCAGTCACCGCCGATCTCAAACAGTCGCGGCAGGCGATGGGCGCAGAGGTGCTCGCGCGGGTCAGCGAGTGGACGGTGCCCACACTGTTGTCGCTCGCGATGCGTCTGGCGACGCGTGCGCGCTCGTTCAATTTGACCGTCACCAACGTGCCCGGGCCGCAGATCCCGCTTTATCTGATCGGCTCGCGGATGTCGGCCGCATATCCACTCGGGCCGCTGTTTTTGAATCAAGCGCTCAACATCGCGCTGCTCAGCTACGATGGCCGGTTGCATTGGGGATTTAATGCGGACTGGGATGTGCTGCCTGATCTTCGCGATCTGGTTACGGCAATTCGCGCATCATTCGACGAGTTACTCCAAGTGACTGAGACGGCGCACGCTCAAACGCGGACGCGCAGTCGCCAACCGCGCGCGGGCGATTCCTCAGGCCAGCACAAACGCTGAAATCGCGATGATTGCGCCTGCGAT
>JBGPNU010000019.1:0-18083 GCA_041487675.1 Binatus sp. (SeqCode) | reverse complement strand
CTCTGCAAAGTGGCTGCAAGCAGTTCCCAACTATTGGGATCACATTGATGGAGAGATCAATTTCCGCGACGTGCCGAGCAGCTAGTGCAGTCTTCGTGAGCGGTTCTGATGTGGCGAGATCAGAGTCTTTGCTCCCGTGGACTTTCTCGCTGTTACTTCCTTCGAACGTCTCGGGGTCAATTAACACCAAATTACCGACGCCGGCTCTAGCCAATATCTCGGTCGCCGCCGAACCTGTGCCTCCGAGTCCGACGACGCCCACCGTAGCCTCGCGCAAGTCTTCAGCGGCCCGACCATACATAGAGATCAGGCGGGAAATCCGAGCGCCGTCGGTCGCTAGCCGTCTCGAATCTTTGGTACGACAGAAAATACGTTTCGCGTAACGTGAATCTGCGATTTTGAAGACTTCGCCTGCGTACTTTTGGCCTCCAATCCATCCCCGCACCGATGCGCGCTCATCTCCATCTATCTCGCTGAAAACGATGCTGATGTAGGGCCGATTTGGCACGAAGGTTTCTAGATAGTCGCGGTAATAGGCGTCCAAGCCATCGTCGATCTTACTCGGATTTGGCAGAAGCTCCTTCGGATGTGAATGCGCAAATCCAATGCCGAGGGAAGTTCTCTCTGCAGTCAGTGCGACGCGCAACGAATAGGGTTCTAAAATTTCAACGTTCGACACCTCGCGATTCATGTCACCGTCTCGTGCTGGGATGAGGTCAACTACGAAAACAACCAGAGTGTTTCCACATAGTCGCCATCCAATCGTGAAGAAGGTAGCCCACTCTTCTGACGGGTAACGCTTCTTTAAGATGACAGCCAGTTTCGCCCAGGTGGACCCAGAAATCCGCACCTGAAGGTCTTTCATCGTCGTCGTTCCAGCCAAGTCAGAAGTTCATCGAGGTACGTGTGGAATCCATGCACCGCTGGGTCCCACGGTGGACCACCGCCACCGTTGTGCGGGTGGTAGCTAATCTGTTGCCACCCGCGGCCGTCGAAATTCTCGATGTTCTGTGGTTGGCCCAGCACTTGACCGATCAACGAAGATCCGGCCGGTAGGAACGCCAAATCGATCATTGCGCCTGGGTATCCAGAAGGGACCGGGACCAATACATCCGTCGTGATGGGCGACGTGGATCCCAGCACTGGAAGAACCCGGTAGATCACAGCCGGTCTCGGTGTCAGGATTAGATCGGCCTGTTGCCCGTTTTCGCGTAAGATCGTCAGTTCGTGCTGGATCCGGGCCTGCACATCATCCATTGTGGCCGCCCTGCACATGTTTGCGGGTTACAAGGAAGTGCTCTCCATTATGAATTTCGATCACCCCTTCCAACGGAGGTCCAGCCTTCCCATCTCGCTCTTGGCGCACGATTGCCGTGTCGGCAGTCAGTCCGACGAGGTGCGCGATTTGGTCGACGGTCATCTTGTGCTGGATGCCATCGTCAAAACGCTTTCGATTCACAAAGATGTGGAGCCGTTCCTCGGCCGCCGCGTGTGCGATTTCGTTTGTCATTGGCTAGCCCTCCTCCGGGCTGTGGTGTACGATAGAAGGTCAGAATTCAAATGTCAAGATTCTTATCATTCTTTAAATTCTAATATTTAGATGAACCGGCACTTAGAGCCTCTTATGGAGGAAAAGGGAGCCGGCGATTGCTCTCGCAATAGAAGTTTTGCTAAAAATTCAAACCGCGAGGTGTGATACATGGAGAAAGCGATGACGACGTCGAATGTGACTTCTGACATTCGCCGGCGTTTGGGGTCGATTCTCCGCACGAAGCGAACAGCGAAGTCCCTCTCGCAGACGGCCCTCGCGCAACAGGTCGGTTTGTCGCGACCCACTGTCGCTCATATCGAGCTGGGCAAGCAGGAGTGTGGACTAGAGGCATTCGTACGAATCGCGCGCGCGCTTGACGAGCAGCCGCATGAACTGCTCAAGCGTCTCGTCTTGCACAGCGCAAAGCTTCCGAAGGATCCTTGGGCTGCCGACTTCTTCAGTGGCTAGCCGTGTGCACAAACCATGACTCGCAAAACTTACGCAGCCCGGCTTGCACAGCAGGTTCTGCAGAATTTTGGATTGACAGCTCCGCCTGTCGATCCGGGCTTAGTCGCAAATCGTCTTGGTGCCGAAGTCATTCGAAAACCGGATTCCGCCAACAAGAACTCCGGCCTGATCGGTAGACACGGCGACAGAGTCATTATCGGCGTTAACGCTCTGCATCCGGCCGTCCGGCAGAGATTCACGATTGCACATGAAATCGGACATATGCTGCTTCACGCCGACCAACCGCTAATCATCGATCAGTCCGGAGGGGCGATCATTGGCACCCGACAAGAAGGCGACGATTCACCTCGAGAGATTGAAGCCAACGCATTCGCCGCTTCGCTACTAATGCCAGCCGATTGGGTGAAAAAAGAACTCAAACGTCGGCAGCTGCCAAACGCAGACGACAACGATGCTGCAGTCAGTTCGCTGGCTCGAACCTTCGGTGTGAGTCAGCAGGCGATGATGTACCGATTGGTCAATCTCGGATACTTGCGCAACTTTTGATACGGCGGCGGACTCACGGGATTGTCGCCAGGTCGTAGGCTGGCGGCAATTTTTCCGCGATGGTTGCGAGCGACAGGCCGTCCGCGGAGGCGCGGAGCACATTGCCGTCGTTGCAGACCGCGAAGAAGCCGCCATTCTGCGGGTCAGGTTTCAGACGCATCGGCATCCCGCGCCCGAATCCCTGCTCAGCCGAAATTGCGGTGAAACTTTTGCCGCGATCGTCGCTGCGGAACAGCATCGCGTCCGCGCCGGCCGGTCCTACGCGCCATGTCGGTGGCGGGCCCATCGCGGCCGCGGTGAAAATTTTCTCGCTGTCGGGCGAGCTCACGAGCAGCGGTACCGTGTACCTGCGGGTCAGCCCGTGCGTGATCGACTCCCACGACCTGCCGGCGTTGCCGGAGAGATAAAAGCCGGCGCCGGTGGTCGCGTAGAGGCGGCGCGAATCGCGCGGATCGACCGCCACGGTATGAATGTCCGCGTAGATTCCGTCGTTGAGCGTCTCGAACGACGAGCCACCGTCGCGCGAGCGAAAAACTCCGCCCTCTTCGACGCCGACGTACATCGTGGAAGGCTCATGGGGATCGAAAGCAATCGAGCGTACGTGCGGAATGTGCGGCGGTGGCGGAAACGACCATCGGTCGCGGCCCGGTATTTTCAGGAAGCCCTCGGATTCCTTGAAGATGCGCCCGCGATCTTCGCTGCGAAAGAGCCGCGCATGCGAGGTCCCGATATACACACAATCTTTCACCGCGGGAGAGGCCGCCAGCGACCAGACTTCCTCCTCGCGGGCGAGCGGCGGCGTAACGTCGGTCCATGTCCTGCCACCGTCGGTCGAGCGCGCAAGGGTGCCCTTACCGCGGATATGCTCGGTCGATCCGGCGTAGAGCAGAGTCGGATCGACCGCATCCTGAGCCATGCACCAGACCGCCGACGGGTCCGCAAGCACCATCAAGGGAGTCCCGCCGCGCGCGGGGTCGAGAATCACGATTCCCTTTGCAGTTCCGATGCACAGTCGCATCCAGGTCAAACCTCTTCCGCCGCGGCAGATCGTAGCGCAAAGACCCTTGACGGAACAGCGGGCGCGGCGCGCAATTGGCGTTGCCGATTTTTTCAGGTCAATTGTGCGCCAACCCGGATCTCGCCGGACGCGAGGAGTTCCTCCGGCGCGGCTTTCCTTGGATTCGGATCGATTCGCGCACGTTTCACGATGATCGTACCGCCGGCGAGCGCGATCTTCATCCCGTCGTAATCGATCGCGGTAATTGTTCCTGCTTCGCTGCTTCCGCCATCGCGCGAAAACTCTGCCTGGTAGAGACGGATTCGTTTCTCGCCGAGAGTGGCAAACGCTCCCGGCTGCGGATCGCATCCTCGAATCAGGTTGAATACTTCCCGCGCCGGTTTCGCGAAATCGATCCGCGCGTGTTCGTCGCGGCATGGCGGCTCATAGGTCGCTTTGCTTTCGTCCTGGATAAGCGCCGGCGCCTTGCCCGCCTTGATCAAATCGACCGCCTCGATCATCGTGTCGATTCCCATCGGGAAAAGGGTGTTGAAGTAAATCGAGCCGACGGTGTCATGCTCCGCAATCGGCACGCGCTTTTGGACGAGGATCGGGCCGGTATCGATTCCCTTGTCCGGCCAGAACCACGTCACTCCCGTTTCCGCATCGCCCTGGATTATGGCCCAGTTGATTCCGCTCGCCCCGCGATGCCGCGGGAGCAGCGATGGATGAAAGCAAATCGATTTGTAGCGCGGCGTGTAAAGAATCCGCTCGGGAACTATCAGGGTCACGAACGCGAGGATCGCGAGGTCCGCGCCGAGCGCGCGAAAGTGCTCGTAGGCCGCATCGTTCTTGAACGAACGCGGCTGGCTGAGTGGGAGACCGAGCTCGCGTGCTTTAGCGGCGAGCGGGTCGGGCTTGCCCGCGGGCGGATCGGGCGGTGCGAAGATGTGCACGATCTCGTCTGAATGATCGATCAGGGCTTCGAGAGCCTTAACCGCAAAAGCAGCCTGTCCCATCAAAGCGATACGCAACTTGGTTCCCTCCGGCGTTCGATCGTCACGCTACCAAAACGAAAATGCGGTTGCACGTTGAGCCAAGTAAGCGCGCGGCCGAAAAGAAGAGGCCCCGGCGCGATGGCCGGGGCCTCGGCTTCGTCGGTTGATTCGAGCGACTGCCGTTGGCTTCTCGAATCGCTCTGCTCAACAGCGACCTGAGGCGCTACTCGGGCAACTCGGGCAGGAACAATTGCCATCCAAAGTTATGAGCTGGAACCGCACCGCCAGAACACGTAGTGGAATACTGCCCCAAGGCGGTTCCAGCGCTGGGCACTGCCAGATCCGCAAGAAGTTCGACACCTCCGGGGTTCGACAGCGGCGTTTCAGCGGTGACCGTCGGACTTCCAGTTGGCAGGGTAAAAGTTACATTGAACTCGTTACTGTCCGGCACCTCAGGAGTAGGGCACTCAAATATGTTGAGTAGTGTTCCACCCGACGGCGCAGCGACGGGTGCGGGTCCGACGGTGGATGTTAGCGAGATTGTCGATGCAGGGTACCCATACAAAACGTAGGTACCGGGGGCTGCATTTGCACCTCGATATACAAACAAGTCGCCCAATAGCTCCGGCGCGAAAGACCCGTTACAAAAGTTCTGAACAACGTGCTTGAAGTTATACGTTCCACTTTCGGTCGAGGCGCCATACACGTGAGCAAAGACGTACTCTGTGGCAATGTCTCCGCCACCACACGTTCCTTGTGTCATGCTCGTTGCGCCACTCTGATTAGCAATCGGCAGCGACACCCAAGTCGAGTCTGGAGGGGTCGGCGGCGTTGGGAAGCTCCCTCCCATCTCCAAGGTGGCGATCACAACATCACCAACTACGGGGCCGAGCCCAGAAGTGCTCAACGTCAAAGTGCACTTTTGCCCAGGGCTGACGTTGCATTCAGACTCCCGCGCGGAATAGAACGCAAAAGCCGGACCCGGATCAATTAGCTGGTCCCAATGCGTACCCTCGTTAGACCCGCCTAGCGTCAACTCCTGCACCGTCCAGAATGTGCTTTTTTCCCCATTCGAGCCACCGACAGGATCCCATACCGTGGACATATAGTCACCCCAGCGCTGCGGAGGTGGTTTTATTGGGCAGCTCTGCTGACCCGTGTACGTCCCGTGGCTGACCGCGAATGCGAGAGGGCCTCCGCCAAGAAGACCACCCCATGTACCGTCTGAGGCGAAGCCCTTGCTCATTGTCCAACTCGGAGTGATGAACGATCCCGATCTAAATGCCGTGTAGGTCATGGCTACGTCAAGATCTGCGTCCATAGAGATTGTAGGATACGCGATCCATCCCACTCCGTTTCCCGGTATGAGCTGACTCATGAGGTTCCAAGACGAGGTGGCATTCGCGAACGTTTCTACTTTCCCTATGAACCAGAGAGATTGCGCTGTTTGAAAAGGAAAACTCAACCCGGCATGAAAGGAAGTCAGGAGGTAGTGATTGCCGTCGTTGCCGGTTTGCAGAATAACATTTGTAATCCTGGAGTCTCCTAGATTAATGGTGCAGCTCGAGCCGCTTCCACAAGTGCCCTGCTGAGCGGGCGTCAAAGATCCCACTGGACTACCATTTGAAGGGCTATTTAATATGCCTCCGCTGTTCGAAGGGCCTACAAAGTTACCATTCGCGCCCACTGTCGTAACCGAGATGGATGGAGTCGTGGCTGTGTTTGAAGTAACCAAAAATAGATTCTGATTCGCATTGCCGGATATATCTCTCGAAGGACGCGCCGCGAAGAACGGCCCAGCTTTGCACTGAACTACGGGGCCGTTTAGAAAAATTGGTTGTCCACAAGCTATGCTCTGCGGCGCTGAAGTCTGTGTGAGAATGCCATGCGGTATTAGAACGAGCTGATCGGTGCCGGGCACTCCGGAGCCGCCGATGGGATAACACTGAAGATCTATCGCGACCCACGCCTGGTTATATCCCAGTATCGCCATATCTGGGACAGGAGTATTGGGCTCGCTTGTCGAACAAACGTTTTGCAACTTATAGAAGTTCCATGCTTGGGTAGCGTCATTCGTCTGAGTGAACGCGAAATAGAGATCCCCATTATCGGTAGCTGGCGAGGTTGAAAGAGTAGTTGCCAGCCATCTCTGGGTAAGCGGATCAAACGAAATCTGCGTGTCTGCTAGGTGATTACTTCCGGGCGAGTTTGAGAACCAGAAATTGGGCAGCGTCTGTGAAGCAAGCTGATGGCCCTGCTTATCGAAGACGAAAAACCCAACGCTATTCAGAAGCTCGACCGCCTGAGTTCCCGAAACATCAGCCGCCACGTCCGGTGGCTGCCCCTGTCCTGCGGTGCAGGCGTCCTCTCCTCCACCGTCAAAAAAAATACCATTCGCCCCAACCGGATTTCCGCCGGAGAGAACCAAGGGAGCTGTATTCGTAGTCTGGGATTGGGGCGACGATTCAGGTGCGGGAACCGGTAGCGTAAGGCTCGGTCCTTTAGGTACAGGGTTCGGGTAGGAGCCCGGAGGCGGGGATTGACGGTAAAAGAGATCGATCCAAATAGATCGGCAAGCTTGAGACCCAGAGAACTCGCTATCGCTAAGCGGCTTATGCGCTCTCGCCTTTTCCGACATCTGGTTGCAAAACTCGCGTGTGCGGGCCCACTCCTTCGCGTCCCAACCCAGAGGAGGCTGCTCCGGTAGTCCGCTGAAATTCTGTACGGGAGTTGCCGGAGTGGGCTGCTGCGCGCATGCCGGTGAGGCCACGGTCGGCGAAACGATCATCGAAACGGTTGCGACCAGCAAGAAGACAATGATCCCGATTTTCTGAAAGATTGGCGCTTGCGGAAGCGATCTCGCATTTGCCCGAAACTCTTCGTCACGCAGTTCCGTCTGGTTCAGGACACTCTGCAATCTGTGCCTCAACATTGAGATCTCTCCGTTTGTTGGCGAGCCACTAAGACAGAAGAAAGCTAATGCGCAACTTCGGTCGTGCGAACAATCCACGCGGCTCAGTTTTTCTGCAAGTGAGAAACCGTTGGTAGCAAGGGATTAACTCAAAGTCAACCGCTGTCGGGGTGAGATTGTTAACAAAGTGCTAATTCTCACATCGACTAGAAGCACCGCGGAAAAGAAAAGGCCCCGGCGCGATGGCCGGGGCCTCGGAGATCACGCCGCGACGAGACTTTGGTTTACGGGATCACGGCGCCTTCAGGTTCACGTTCGCGCAAGGTCCGTCCGACGAAACCGTTTGGATCAGGTTGCTACCCGAGTTGTGCTGCGCGGTCAGGGAAGCGGTGCTGCCCCGGCAAAGCATGGTAACGCCGCCGCCGGCGTTTTTGTTCGCGTGCACTCCGGAAATGATGCCCCATCTGCCGCCGAAATCGATGCCGGCGCCGGCATTGCCGGAGGATTTGCTCTCGGCGACCAGGTTGACGGTGCTCGCGAAGTCCATTCCGTCGCCGCCGTTGTTTGACGTGTTCGTTTTGATTACGCCATTGTCGAAGTCCATTTCGAGGCCATCGCCGGAATTGTGCTGCATTTTGCTGCTGACGACGAAGCTGTCGTCGACGTTGATTTGGACGCCTATGCCGGTGTTTTTGTTTGCGGTGCTTGCATCCAGCAAGTTGCAGCACTCTGTGATGAGGATTCCGCCACCGCCGTTACCGTTGGCCTGGATTCTCGTCAAGCTGCTGTCGTCCGAATCTATGTCGATGCCGACATCGCTGTTGCTGTTCGCCGTGACCGAACTCAACGTATTGCAACATCCTGAGATAAAGATCCCCTCGTCCGTATTTTTCGACGAATCGAGGTTGGATAATATCACACCTTCCGACCCGGTCAGGTTGACGCCTCTTTGGAAGTTGCGGATTTTGCCGTTGGCGATAATCGCAAAATTGCGCGCGAAGCCGCCGTCGGTAATCCCCGAGCCGGTGCCGTTTCCGGTGATGGTATTCCCCTTCAAATCGATCGCGACATTTTTCGCGCCGATCACCAGGCAGTCACCGGTGGCGCTCAGGTTCTTGGTCAAGAAGTAATTCCCGGCCGGCGAGAGCGTTCCGCACGCTGATACAGGCGTATCGGCGCTCGCGCGCCCGGATAGTCCGCCAATCAGCAGCATCGCAAATAGCGCGGCGGCAAGCCCCCGCGCCGACAATTTGATATTCATTGTAACCTCCCGTCGAAGATCCCGGGCGATGCGTGGCCGCGCGCCGAGATCAGGTCTGGACATCTCGAGCACTGGTTCAAATCAATCCGGCCAAGCCGTCTCGCTACAGCTTGTTGTTGAGCTGCGTGCATGTGCCGCCGCTGGTCGCGAGTGAACCGCCCACGTTGTTTTTCGCCGTGAGGCCCGTGATCGCTCCCGGACATCCCACGTTGGCGCCCTTGCCGCCGTTGCCGATCGCCTGGCTGCTCGTGATCTGGTTGAAAGTGCTGGACAGGAAAATCCCGTCGCCGCCATTGTTGCTGACCTTGGCGCCGGTGACTAGATTGTCGTCCTCGATGAGACTCACTCCGGCGCCCACATTAGTGATCACCGTGCTCCCGACGACGAAGTTGCAACAGTCGTTCATATCGACGCCGTCAGCACCGTTGTTCTGCACCGTGCTCGAGACCAGGAAGCTGCAGCATCCGTCCAAAAAGGCCCCGGCCCCGCCGTTGCCGGAAATTGTGCTGTTGGCGACCGTTGTGCAGCAATCGGTTGTGACTATGCCGCCGCCCGCGCCGTTGTTATTAGCCTGGATGTTGTTCAGCGCGTAGCAGCAACTCTCGGCCATGATCCCGACGGCGCCGTTATTGTTCGCCGTGACGGAATCGAGCAGGCCACAGCAGTCTCCGATCAGGATTCCGGTAGCGGTGTTCTTCGACGAGTCAACGTTGCGGATCACGACGCAGCACGAGGTGCCGAGATCGATGCCGACGTCGAAGTTGCGGATCTTGCCGTTTGCAATCGCCATCGACTCGAAGCCGCCGCCGTCGTCGGAGATTCCGTCGCCGGTCCCATTGCCGGTGACGGTGTGGCCCTTCATGTCGAGCGAGACGCCTTCGCTATCGACTATGATGCAGGTGCCGACGGAGGTCAGACTTTTGGTCAGAAAATAATTTCCCGGCGCCGACAGCGTCATGCACGATGATACCGGCGTGTCGGCGCGCGACGGCGACGCGGCGAAAAGAATCGCCAACGCGCATAACGCTCCAAGCGCATATCTCTTAAAACCCATATTTCCTCCCCTAACCGCACTGCTGAGACTGTTCCAAGTCGCATCGAACGAATGCGTACTCCGTGCACGCGGATTTCGGATGCGCTACAGGCGGTCGCAAAACCTTACCCACGCCGTCGAGGATATTGCAACAACGTGTGCTTCAAAACCTGATCCGCCGCAGTTGCACCTTGAAACTCGAGGCCGCACTCGGCGTATATGGAAACGGGGGCGGTGGCCTGCTTCACCGGACTGGCCTGCTTCACCGCGAACCGGCGTCGCTTGAGAAGGGGCATGGCTTGATGCGCAAATTCGGGATTTCCAAATTCGGGATTTCAACGACGTTTGCGGGCGGGCAGGAGCGACAAATTTGATCCTACATTTTCTGATTGCGGAGAATCAGGCGATCCGGAAGAGGGAGCGGGGTGGGGGCGGTCGGGTGATAAGTAGGAACCCGGGAGTGGGCCCTTTTGTGGGTTCAAGAAGTCGACCGAAAGACTCTTGCAGACCCCCGATCCAGCGAGCTCGCCCTCGTCCGTTGGCTGATGTGCTCTCGCCTTCTGGGCAATGTGGTTACAGTACCGGAGCGTGACGTCCCAATGCTTCTGATTCCAGCCCGGTGGCGCTTTCACAGGAAAACCATTGGCGTCCACGGCACCGGTTTCCTGAGCCTCAGGCTGCTGAGCGGATGCCGAAGAGCCATACGACAGCGCGAATAGACCAATCAGCATCCAGACTAGGAGCAATCTCCCTGCCCGTTTCATACTTTCATTGCTCCCTTGATCGGAAAGCGCTGAGATTCAGAACTCCACAAAACGACGACTGCTGATCACTCAATGATAGCGCGCATAGAACGTTATCCACTTCTTCGAGGATAGTGCCAGCCAGGTGTGTCGATGTTCTCGATTCCGCGAGTTGCACAAGCTGCCAGGGGGTGCGCATTTGAGCGGGGGACCCGGCGTCACCAGCCTCCTGAAGCGACTGGGGTTGTCAGTATCTCTCAAGGACAGTTGAGAGCCGCTCGATACCCCGCCTGTTCCGCAGCTTCGCGACTCGGAAACACCACTCGATTCTGCGGCGCCATCCGGTCGTAGCTTCCGCACGCCGGCCATGCGTAAATTTTGCTGCGTCGATTCCCAACGAACCCGCCCGCAGTCACGTCCGATGAAACCGGATCGGCGGACGTCTTCCCGCCTGTCGCGTGGTCTCCACGTTCCGAAGCAACGGGCTCCGTCCAAGTCTCGTTCAAGAGGCTGGCCAGCCGGAATCCCGCTTTCGCCAGTTGAGCGCCCGCAATCGCTTCCGCGTGGTCCAAATATACGTCGTCAAGATCGACCTTGGGTTCATCTCTGGATTTGTTTCTGCACAGCGCATTATGGGGTTCACACGGCTCGACTGAAATCTTAAGTGCGCCATAGATGTCGGATCGCGCAATTTGATTCGACTCCCACGCGATATCGTCCGCGGGAATCCATGAATCGCTCGCTTTCTCGGCCGCATATGCTTGTTCCAATTTGTGCGCGGTCGCCTCAGGCTTTCCGGAATCGATGCTGTATTCGACTCGGCGCACGATGGTGTTGTCCCAGACCGCGTGAAGGTTTTCGACACGAAGCTTAGGATCGACCTTGACGCAATTGCCTCCCTCGTCGGCGTTGTTCGCCGCATGCAGAGGTTGATGAATGTCGCCGACAAAGTGGATCAGAAACGCCAAATCTCCTTGAGCGCCCCAGCGGTCGTACTTCCCCTCTTTGAGGCGTTTCGAGTATTCGTCGATTTTTCCTGTTACGCAGTTGCCGCCCTTGCACTCCGCCGGAACGTCCGACCGCCGGTCACGCAGGCAGATGTCGATGAAATGCCAATGCTCGGTTGCGCGATCTTTACGGAACTCCCAATCCGGACGGGTCGAAGCCCTTTCCATCGCTGCGGCAATCGATCTTTTGTCGGATGACACGCCAAGGATGCTCGCCACATGGCTCTGCGCAGCCGGGCTCAGATTATCGGCCGCGATGACCGCTACGATTTGATGCCCGTGATTTCCCCAAGCCCATGCCGATGCGGGAAACAGGAGCACTGCCAAAACAATATTCGCGACGTGGAGTAGACGCGACGATCTTTGCAACTCTCCTCCCTTCCTCACCATCATGGCAGCACTTACTCCTCCGGCCCGATCGATCGGCACGCTACCAAAACGAAAATGCGCTTGCATCTTGAAACTCGAGGCCGCACTCGGCGTATAAAGAAACGGGAGAGGGCATTTCATGCGCAAATTCGGGATATCGACGATGGTTGGCGCGGCGTTGTTGGCGTTGGCTGCATTTGCCGCGACCGCCCGCGACCCGGAATATCGGCCGGTTCCGGCGCCGGGGGATCACAACGAATCGCTCGAAGTCGGCGCCGGAGCCAACAAGGTGACGCGCACCTTCATCGTACACGTACCGCCGGCTTTCGACGGCAAATCGAAGGTGCCGGTAGTCTTCATGCTGCACGGCGCAGGAGGCAGCGGCGCAGGCGCGGATACCGAAACCGGCTGGCGTGCAAAGTCGGATCGCGAGGGCTTCATCGCGGTCTTTCCCGACGGCACTTCACCGCGTCCGAAGCTGCCGGCGCGATTCATCCTCAATCCACGGCT
This sequence comes from Binatus sp. (SeqCode), assembly GCA_041487675.1. Taxonomy (GTDB): domain Bacteria; phylum Desulfobacterota; class Binatia; order Binatales; family Binataceae; genus Binatus. The sequence continues at coordinate 5,709 of JBGPNU010000019.1, read as the reverse complement.
TTGGAACGATGGCTCGGGGCGCGGGTCGGTTGGCGTGGGAAAAGTGGACGACCTCGGTTTCATCTCCGCGATGATCGACTACCTAGAGGCGCGCTACAGCGCCGACCCGGCGCGCATCTACTGCACCGGATTCTCGATGGGCGCATCGATGACGTTCAGCGTCGGGCTCAACCTCTCGAATCGCATCGCAGCAATCGCGCCGGTATCGGGGCATCTATGGTACACGGGAAAACAACTCGCCTATCCGGTCCCGTTGCTGTTTATCATCGGCACCGACGACCCGCTAAATCCGATCGCCGGGGGCGTCGTGAAACTACCGTGGGGAAGTACGCAGTATCATCCACCGATTGCGGATTCGCTGAAGGAATGGGAACGGATGCTTGGATGCGGTCCGCAAGTCACAACGGCTCGCACGCGCAACGGCGTGAGGGAGATCGCATACGATCAATGCGCGAAAGGCGGCGAGGTCGTTTACTACACCGTCAAGGGGCTCGGCCATGTGTGGCCGGGCGGACAGAACCGGCTGCCTGAAAAATGGGTCGGCAAGCCGAGCAATGAGTTGAACGCGACCGAGGTCATCTGGGAATTCTTCAAGGCGCATCCGCGAATCGAGGCGCCGGCGATCGCGCGAAAGCCAACCTGAACTTCCGGACGCGCCCCAAGTCTTTCCTGAAAGCGATTGACACGATCGGTTTCCGACCGCTTTGATGACCGATCGAATGTTCCGCACTCGACTGACTCTCCTTATGTTCGCGGTGGCTGTTGTCTTCGCCGCGGCGCCGCTGCCTGCGGAGGACCTTGCCCGGGTCCATCATGGCCGTGGCCGTATCATGATCCTGATGGTCTGGGATGGGCTCAGGCCCGACCTGGTCACGCAGCGCGACACGCCGAATCTATTCCGAATGGCGCGCGAGGGCGTGCGCTTCGACCGCCATCATGCGATTTTCCCGACGATCACGATGGTGAATGCCACCGCGCTCGCGACCGGTGCGCCGCCCGGCGTCAATGGACTCGAGGGCAACGTGTTTTATCTCCCCGCGGCGCCGGTTGTCGGTGATGGTTCACCGGCGGGAAGCTCACCGCCAGCAGGCTCACAGGCAAGTTCCACAATTTCGAAGGAATCGAAAGGCCAGATGGTTTCCGCGGAGGGCGCCAAGGCAATCGTCGATTTGAACGGACCCAACGGGTTCAAGGGCAGGCTGCTCGGGCTCGATACTATCGCGCAGGAAGTCGAGCGAGAGGGCGGATATATCGCAGTGGTCGGCAAGCAGGGACCAACCGCAGTTTTCGATAATCGCGTCGAGTCGGTCATTGACGGCAAGGATTCGCTTGGCCAGCCGCATCGGGATTACCTGTTCGTCTCGGACGACATGGCCGAGCCTGCGCCGGAAGCGGAGAGGATAAAATCCGCGATGCCGCCCGAGTCGTCGATGTCCGGCGTTTACGACTCGCAGCGCGACTTGTACTTCGCGCGGCTGGTGGTCGAAAACGCTCTTCCCGCCGCCAAGCGTGCTGCCGAGGCCGGGCGGCCGGCGCTGATCGTCTTCTGGCAGCATAATCCCGACTTGACGCAGCACATCGCCGGGTTGGGGACGATGCCCGCGATGGAGGCGCTCAGCCTATCCGACAACAACCTGATGCGGATTCGCGCGTCGATCGATTCGCTCGGTATCGGCGACCGTACCGACCTGATGGTGGTCTCGGATCACGGATTTGCGACGATCAAGTTTCGGATCGTGCTCTCCGAGATGCTGGTGTCGGCGGGAATCAAGAAATCGCACGACAGCACCGATATCATCGTCGCGCCCAACGGCGGCGCCGACCTGATTTATCTTTCGCCGGCTGATTTTCCGAGCATGGAATCCCGCCGCGCGATGCTGCAGAAAATCGTTGACTTCGCCGAGGCGCAGGAATGGTGCGGCCCGATCTTTTCGCGCGAGCCCGCGCTGCCAGTTGAGGAAACGCGCCGCCACGGGCGCAGGCCCCGCGGATCGAAGCCGTATCTGGGTTGGATCGACGGAACGTTCAGCCAGCGGGTGGTCGGACTCTACAATCCTGCCAGATCGCCGGACCTGGTGATTTCATTTCGCGAGGAGCCCAACACTGACAACAAGGGTCTGACCGGCCCGGGCAATCCCGCATTTCTAATCGGGCAGACCGGACAGGTCTCGACGCGCAACAAATCCGCCGAGTTGGTGCATCCGGTGAAGGGAGTGATGTACGCCGATACCGGCACCGGCGATACATTCACCACCGGAATGGGGATGCATGGGGCAGCCGGCGAACGCGAGATTCATAACTTCTGCGCCGCAGCCGGGCCGGACTTTCGGCGCGGGTTCGTCGATTTGAGTCCCACCGCGAATATCGACGTCGCGCCGACGATCACGCAGATTCTCGGAATCCTGCCGAACATCGGGCCGGGCGGAATCGTGCCCACCGGACGCCCGATGACCGAGGCGCTCAGCGACGGGCGCCATCCGGCAACCGGCTCGCATACGCAAACGATGACGGCCGACCTGATGCTGCAAGGGGTCGAGGCGGTCACGACGATTCGGGTAACCTTTGTCGGTGACGAGGCGTATCTAGACGACTCGGCGATCGAGCATAAGCCGCTGGGCAGCTCGCCGTAGCTGCCGTGCGTCTCGGGAAGCATCGAGACCATCGATGCGGCGAGCGTCGAGAAGATCGCACCGAGCGAAACGATCCTTACTCAGGTGCAGGGGCTGGCCCCTGCCATTTCGGCGACTGGGTCCACGGAATCGGGTATGCTTGGGTATCTTTGCCGCTTGCGACCGGCGCGCCGCGTCATCCACTAGCAAAGCCCGGAGGAATGAATGCTGAGAAGGCTTTTTCGATGGATTCTTCGAACCGTGATCATGATCGTCGTGCTGTTCACGATTGTCGCCATCTCGGATTACATCTCGCATCGGGTCCAGCCCGACTCGGTCTTAAACGTCGAGCTCAAAGGAGCGACCGTCGAGCGCGGCGGCGGCGGGGTGCTTGGCCTTCTGAATGTTCATCAGACGCCGCTCAACCTGCTGCGCTCGGCGATCGACCGGGGGGCGAAGGACCCGCACATCGTAGGCATGGAAATAAAGGTGATCGATCCGGAGATGGAACTGGCGCAGGCGCAGGAGATCGCCGCATTGATCAAGTCGTTCAAGAGCCACGGCAAATGGACCAGCGCCTATATCGAGACCGCGGGCGAATCGGATCCGGGCAATCTGTCTTACATCGTTGCGAGCGCGGCCGATGAGGTCTCGCTGATGCCGCAAGGCGAGCTCAACCTGGTCGGAGTCGGCGTGCGCGAGTTGTTTGCGCGCGGCACGCTGGACTGGCTCGGAATCACGCCCAACTTCGCCGCGATGGGGCAGTACAAGAGCGCGGCCAACATGTTCACCAACAAGGATTTCACGCCCCCGCAGAAGCAGGAAGACGAAGAGCTGGTCGGCAGCATGTACGATCAAATCGTCGCCGCAACCGCGGCCGAGCGCAAGCTGAGTCCCGATACGGTGAAGACTCTGATCGATCAAGCGCCGCTTAACGCCGAGGCCGGACTCAAGGCACATCTGGTCGATCGCCTCGAATACGAGGACCAATTCAACGACCGGGTGAAAGACCACGGCGGCACGCATCATAAGGTGATCGACTATTCGAATTACGCGCGCGCGAGCCTGTTCGGCGGGATCGGCGGCGCCGGAAACCAGATAGCGGTGATCTACGGCGACGGCGCGATCCAACGCGGCGGCGAGGGTTTCAATCCCTTCTCGACGCCGGGCAGCGCGGCCATGACTTCCGACGATATCGCGGGAGCCTTCAAGTCCGCGCGCGAGGACAGCGCCGTTCGCGGCGTGGTCTTCAGGGTCAATTCGCCGGGAGGATCGGTTATCGCATCCGAACTCATCCGCCGTCAGGTCGAGCTCACGGCGAAGAAAAAACCGGTGGTCGTGAGTATGTCGGGATTTGCCGCGTCGGGCGGATACTGGGTATCGACGCCGGCGGCCAGGATCATCGCCGAGCCCGGAACGATCACAGGCTCGATTGGAGTGCTGGGCGGCAAATTCAACGTCTCGCCGGCGATGCAGAAACTATTCGCGAACACCGGCGCCGTGACTCGCGGTGCGAACGTCGAGATGTTCGATATGTGGACTGACTTCACCCCTGCGCAGGCAAAGTTGTTCCACGACCAGATACTCGGCGATACCTATGCTTACTTCCTGAAATTGGTCGCGGCCAGCCGCCATCTCAGCGTTGACCAGGCCGATGCGGTCGCGCAAGGACGGGTTTGGACCGGCGAGCAGGCGCTGAAGATCAAGCTCGTCGACTCGCTCGGCGGATTCGATGACGCGATGGCGGCGACCAAGGCGTTGGCGCGCCTGGGGCCCGATCAGCCGGTTGGAATCGTCGAATTGCCGGTGCAGCCGGGACTGCTGAAATCATTGATGAGCGGGCAGCTAGGCGCATCGATCGCGGAGCGCCCGTCGGCGCGAATCGTCGAGCCGGTGATCCAGTTGATTCGCGCGGCGCTTACCGGTCACAGCATGTTCAGCGCGGCGTATTGCCCGGTGGTGCCGTTGCTCTGATCGGCAAAGCGTCGAGAGCAAAGTATTTAGTGGCAATTAATGCGTTCGGAGCCAAGTCTTGTGTTTCAGACAATTATCGGCTTGCTGATGGTCGCGCTGACGGCGGCCGCCTTCTACTGGGTAGGACGCCGCCGCTACAAGTGCCCCTACTGCGGACGCATCGTGAAATACAACGACGTCAATTGCCCGCATTGTGGCGACGACATGAAGTTGCGTCATCGCGCCGGCCCCGAATCGGTCCCCACGGCCGCGAGCAAACTGCGTCCGCCTAAGCGTCGCTCTTCTTGCGACGGCTCGCGACAGTCCTGACCGCATCCGCGGCGCGACGCAGAAATACCGCCGCTTCGCGTTTCGTATTGACCGCGAGGCGCACGAACTCACCGTCGATTTTCAGGTCGGCGAAGAATCCGGCCGGGTCTTCATGAAAATGCAGGATAGCGTTCCCACGATCGTAGAACGTGCCGCGTTTTTTTTCGGTGAGTCCCCCGAGCTTTCTAATCTCGCGCAGGATCGGCTCAAGTCGATCGAGCGCTTGCGGTCCCGCGTGTTTCACTGTTTCACTGTTTCACGAGTTTCCGTGATTCAATCCGCGCGCTTTGATCATCGTCCTGCCTCCGGTTTTGGTCCTGCCTCCGGTTTCGGCGCGACGACCGCCGGCGCCGCGATCAGCACGTTTTCCCGGTACAAATCCGCAATCTGCGCCGGCGAGAGTCCGAGCACTTCGGTCAGGATCGTATCGTTGTCGGCGCCGACGCGCGAGGCTTTCAAGTCGGTCCGGTCCGGCCAGGTCGAAAATTTTATCGGCATCCCGGGAATATCGAATTCGCCCATCGCAGGGTCCTTCACCCGGCGGACGGTTTTGCGCTCGCGCATATGCGGATGCGCCATCGCTTCCTCGACCTTGTACACCGGCGCGCACGGCACGCGCTCGGCATCGAGCACGGCAATCGCGGACTCACGATCGGGAAACGCCGCGAGCCATTCTTCGAAGATGCGCTTGAACTCCAGGTTGTTTTTGATTCGGTCGCGATTGGTCTTGAAGCGGGCGTCCTCGGCGAGATCGGGGCGCTTCATCGCGCGCCAGAGTCGCGCGATCTCGTGTTGCTGCACGACCAGAAACACGTAG
>JBGPNU010000018.1:0-18214 GCA_041487675.1 Binatus sp. (SeqCode) | reverse complement strand
TGGCCGAACTAGCTCGAGAACGTGACGATCACCTTGAGCGATTCGGGCTTCTGCGCGGTTGCGAATGCTTCAGTAATTTGCGCCAGTGGAAAACGATGGGTCACCAGTTCGGCGGCGTTGATAACGCCGCGCTGGACGATCGACAGCGCCTCGCGAGTTTCTTCCGGTCCGCATGAATAGCTCGGAATCAGCCGCGTTTCGTTGAAGTAGAGATCGTGCGGCTTGACCAGCAATTCGTCCTCGGGCGGCGTCGCAGTGAATTGCACGACGGTCGCGCCTTTGCCGGCGGCCGCGATCCCGGCGGAAATCGCTTTGGAGGTGCCGGGTCCCACGATTACAACGTCGGCCATCGCACCCTTGGTGATTTCGCGCACCTGCGCAGTCAGGTTGTCGCCGGCGACGACGATTCCCCGATCCGCGCCGAGTTCGACCGCGCGGCCCGCACGCGAGTGAAATAAATCCGCGCCGATTATCATTCCGGCGCCCAGATGCCGAGCGAGCTTCACGTGCATCATGCCCATTATCCCGAGCCCGATGATGAGGATCGTTTCGCCGGGTTTCAGTCCCGAGCGCTTGAGCGACTTGATCACGCAGGCGGCGGGCTCAATCAGCACGCCGTCGGCGTCGGCGACCGAGTCGGGGAGCTTGAGAGTATCGCGTTGATTCGCGGCGCTGACCAGAAAGAACTCGGCCATCCCGCCCGGGACAATATTGGTCGCGCGCCAGGTCGGGCACTGCACATATTCGCCGCGCCGGCAGGCCGCGCACTGAAAGCATGGCGCATGATGATGTACGAAAACGCGATCGCCGCGCTTGAATCCCAGCACCGCTCCGCCGGTATCCTCGACGATTCCGACCGGTTCGTGACCGAGCACCAGCGGCGCCTTGCGCTTGATGTACCAGGGCATGATATCGCCCGAGCAGATCCCGCACGCGCTCGCGCGGACCAGGATGTCAGTGATGCCGACCTGGGGCCGGGCGCTTTCCTCGACGCGGATATCGCCGAAATCGTATAGCCGGGCTACTTGCATAAGCTCTCAGAACTCTGTGGTCCGCAGGCGCGCTTGTCAATCTGTATCGGTGCGCGGCCGGGGCGGAGCTGCGATGCCGCCCGGTAGCTGCTCATGTTAGATTGGGAGCATGCCGCGCCCGCAATGCCCGCCGATCGCCGCCGACATAATCGCCGAGATTGGCAATAAGATCGTTCTGATCGAGCGCAAGAACTTTCCGCCGGGGTGGGCGATTCCCGGCGGCTTTGTCGATTTCGGTGAGACGGTCGAACAGGCGGCGATTCGCGAGGCGCGCGAAGAGATCTCGCTCGCTGTCGAAATTCGCGCGCTGCTCGGCGTCTATTCGCGGCCTGGTCGCGATCCGCGCGGACAAACCATAACCGTTGTGTACGTCGCGCGCGCCACCGGCACGCCGCGTGCCGACGACGACGCGAAGACCGTAGACTTGTTCGATCCTCGCACTCCGCCTGTGCCGCTGGCGTTCGATCACGCCGAGATTCTTGCCGACTACGTGCGCTTTCTCACCAGCGGCGAACTGCCCGCGCCGTGGCGGGTTCGCTGACCCGCGTCGAGAGCCGCGCTATCTCCTGAGCTTCGCGACCGCGCGCTCGATTCGGTCAAACGCTTCGTTCAGATTCTCGGTCGAGGTCGCGTACGAAATTCTGACGTGATCGGGCGCGCCGAAATCGTTGCCGCCGACCATCGAGACGTGCGCCTCGTCGAGCAGATAAGCCGCGAGCGCGTCGCCATCGGTGATCTGTTTGCCATTGAACGTGCTGCCGAGCAATTCCGAAACGTTGGGGAAAACATAGAACGCGCCTTGCGGCACGTTCGGCAGTTTGAAACCCGGGATCCGGCGGATGCGCTCGACCACGAGTGCGTTGCGCTTGCGGAATGCCTCGAGCATCGGCGCGAGCTCGTCCTGCGGTCCGGTCAGCGCCTCGATCGCCGCGGCTTGCGTAATCGAGTTCGGATTGCCGCTGTTCTGGCTCTGCAGGCGTCCCGCGGCCGCGATCGCCTCCTTCGGCCCGGCGGCGAATCCGATCCGCCATCCCGTCATCGCGTAGGTCTTGGACAGCGAGTTGAACACGATGCCCTTGGGCTTGAGGCGCGGCTCGAGATGGAAGATGTGTGGCGCAAATTCCGCGTACACGATGTGCTCGTAAACGTCGTCAGACATCACCCAGATGTCCGCATCGACCAACACCCTGGCGATCGCGGAGAGTTGTTCGGCGCCGTAAACGGCGCCGGTTGGATTCGACGGCGAGTTGAGAATGATTCCGCGAGTGCGCGGCGTGATTGCGCGGCGGAGCGTGTCGGGCTCGAGCAGAAACCCGGCCGCTTCGGGACATGGCACGAATTTCGGCGCGGCGCCGGCGAGCGAGACCATCGCGGCGAAGCTCACCCACGCCGGCGTCGGGATGATCACCTCGTCGCCCTCGTCGAACAGCGCGGCGATCATGTTGGCCTCGGCCTGCTTGGCGCCGGCCGACGCGATTATTTCGCACGGCTCGTAGTCGAGCCGATTGTCGCGCTTGAGCTTCAGCTTGATTGCGTTCTTCAGCGCCGCGGTTCCTCCCACCGCGGTGTACTTGGTCTGGCCCGCCGCCAGCGCGTTGCGCGCGGCCTGCTTTATTCGCTCGGGCGTGTCGAAATCCGGTTCGCCCGCCGCAAGCGAGACCACGTCAATTCCCGCGAGCTTCATTTCGGTCGCGCGCGCGTCGGCCGCCAGTGTTGCTGATGGCTTGATAGCGGAAATTCTGCGGTTAAGCTTCAGCATCGCTAAATTCAGCTAGATCCAAAATTCCAAACCAGACATGCGCGGGTGCAGCTCACGAGATTGTATCTTTACCGGCCGTTTGAAAAAACCGCCCGGATGAAAGCGCGCCGGCCTCAGCGGACTTTCAGCTTTGCGCGCAAGCGTTCGATCACGAGCTCCGGCACCAGCTCCGGCAGACGCTTGCCGTAACCGGCGACTTCCTTGATGAGGTGCGAGGAACTGAAAAAGAGTCTTGGATTCGAGAACATGAAGACCGTCTCGATACTCGGGCTCATCTGCTTGTTCATCTGCGCCATCTGCAGCTCGTAGTCGAAATCGGTCACCGCGCGCAGCGATCGGATCAGCACCTTGGCGCCGATTCGTTCCGCGTAATCCACGGACAGTCCGCTGAATTTGTCCACCCGGGCGCGCGGTTCGAGGTCGCGGATGACCTCGCGAATCATTTCGACGCGTTCGTCGCCGCTGAAAAGCGCGGCGTCTTTGTGCGGATTGTAGGTGACCGCGACTATCACTTCGTCGAAGATCGCGACGCAGCGGCGGATGACGTCAACGTGGCCGTTGTGAATCGGATCGAAGCTGCCGGGGTAAACCGCAACCAGCGGGGCGCGCTCTTTGGCTTTGTTGGTCATCTCGTTTTGGCCATCAACTTTTGTCCGGCGCGGCGAGCCGCCGATAAAATGCGATCCGGTGATCGCCGATCGTTGCAACCAGTGCGCGCTCATGACCGGTCGGAGCAGGCGGCGCTTCAGGCGCGCGTTTCGATTGTTCCACAACTATCCATCCGCCCGGCGCGGCCAGTCCGAAGCCGCCAAGCAGAGTCAGAACCTCCGCGCTCATGTCATCCTTGAAGGGAGCATCGACGAAGACCAAGTCGAACGCGTCGTGCAATTCGCCGAGTTCGCCGAGCGCTCGCCGCACATCGGATACGATCATGCGCGCATGATCGACAAACCCGAGCTGCGCGAGGTTGGCGCGAATCGCGGCGGCGGCATCGCGCGATGAATCGACAAAGGTAACGTGCGCGGCGCCGCGCGAAAGTGATTCGATTCCGAGCGAGCCGCTGCCGGCGAAAATGTCGAGCACCCGGACGGCCGTGAGATCCATCCGCACCGCCAGGCGTGAGAAGATCGATTCGCGCGCCCGCGCCGAAGTCGGCCGCGTGTGGAGGCCGCGCGGCGCTTTAAGCCGCCGGCCATGGGCCTCTCCCGCAATAATTCGCATCGTAACGCCAGTCCTGGAGCGTCCTCTCGAATCGAAGTCGTGAACGCTGTTTGCCTCGTAATCGCCGACGATAGATAACCCGTTCCGCCCGCACCCGCAAGTTCGCGGTCCGCTCCCGCAAGCTCGCGGTCAAAGTTGCGCGCGCCCGTGCGCCTCTGGCGCGGCCCTGAAATTTTCGCTACCAATCATTAGATTTCCGAACTCACGATCTTTCGGTCCTAAAGGTTCAGTAATACTGCCGCCATGCCTGAGAGCCAGGAGAGCCCCAAGTTTTCGCAGTCGGCGCTGACGGAGTACCAGGAACTCCTGGGCCGTTACCCGACTCGGCAGGCCGCGCTGCTGCCGACGCTCTGGATTGCGCAGCGCGAGTTCGGGTGGCTGAGCGACGCGAGCCAGGACTACGTCGCGCGCCTGATGGAACTGCCGCCGGCGCACGTGCGCGCGGTGGTGTCATTCTACACCATGTTCCATCGAAGACCGGTCGGCCGCTACCTGCTCGACGTATGCACCAACCTGTCCTGCCGGTTGCGCGGCGCCGACAAAATCGTGGAATGCATCCGGCGCAAGCTCAAGATTGAAATCGGCGAGACCACGCCTGACGGCAAGTTCACGCTCGGCTCGGTGGAATGCCTCGCCTCATGCGGTACGGCGCCGATGCTCCAGCTCAACCAGGACGCGTTCATCGAAAACCTCACCGAAGAAAGCACTCTCAAACTCATCGACGAGCTTGCCGCCCGTGACAGTTGAATTAATCGCCGGCGCGATCAAAGCGATCCTGATGATCCTGATCGGATTGAATCTGGCGATCTTTCTGCTCTATTTCGAGCGCAAGGGAAGCGCGCTGATCCAGGACCGAATCGGATCGAATCGCGCCACGATCACCGGTCTGGGCAAACGGCTGGGGATGCCAAACCTCGGAATCATCAACACGCTTATCGCCGACCCGGTAAAACTTTTCACCAAGGAAGATTTCGTTCCCGATGGCGCGGACAAGTTCCTGCATACGCTGGCGCCGTTCCTCGCGCTGTTCCCGGTAATGATCACTTTCGTCATCATCCCGTTTGGCGACACGATTTCGATTGCCGGCCATAAGATCGATCTGCAGGCGACCAACCTGAACGCCGGCGCGCTCTACCTGCTCGCGACTCTTGGGCTCGGCGTGTACGGCGTGGCGATTGCCGGATGGGCCTCCAATAACCGCTGGGCGCTGCTCGGCGGAATCCGCGCGACGGCGCAGATGATCTCGTACGAACTCGCGATGGGACTCGCGATCGTATCGGTGATCATGACCTTCGGCACGCTCAACCTGCAGGAAATCGTGCGCGGACAAGGCGGGGTGTGGTTCGGATTTCTGCCGCGATGGGGAATTTTCACTCAGCCGCTCGCGTTTATACTTTTCCTGGTCGCCGGCGTCGCGGAATCCAAGCGCGTGCCATTCGACCTGCCGGAGAGCGAGTCCGAGCTGATCCTCGGCTACTTCACCGAATATTCCGGCGGCAAGCAGGCCGTCTTCATGCTGACCGATCTCGCCGAGCAGGCGCTGGTCGCGATGCTGCTGACCACGTTCTTTCTTGGCGGATGGCAGATTCCCTGGCTGATGCGCGACGGCTTTCATCTCCCCGGCGGCGCTTTCCTTGCGGTTCCCGCGCTCGCAGTCTCTCTGCTCGGAATCGTCGCATTCCTCGTGAAAGTGCTCGCGCTCTGCATCTTCCTGGGCCTGGTGCGATGGACGTTGCCGCGCTTCCGCTACGACCAGTTGATGCGACTTGGATGGAAGGGCCTCGTGCCGCTCGGACTGTTCAACGTGCTGGTGACGGCATTCGTGGTCGTGGCGACCGGGAGCGTTCAGTGATGCCGCCGTTCCTGTATCTCTTTCTCGGCGCGCTGGCGATTGTTTCGGCGCTCGGCGTAGTCATCCAGCGCAATCCCATCCATTCGCTGCTTTCGCTTATTTCTACGCTGATGATCATCGCGATCCTTTTTATTGGCGAAGATGCGGTGGTGGTCGGCTTCCTTCAAATCATCGTCTATGCCGGCGCGATCATGGTGCTCTTTCTGTTCGTGATTTGGCTGCTGAATCTGCAGGCCGAAAGCGGACCGACCGGTCATATCGTGCTCAAAATTTTCGGCTCGCTTGCTGCGGCCGCGCTTGCAACCGAGCTCTTTCTTTTCCTCGCTGCTCCCCATCTCCAGGTGAAAAGGTTTCATGAGCCCGCGGGCTACGGTTCACTGGAGAGCCTGGCCGGAAAGCTGTTCACCGATTACCTGGTAGCTTTCGAAGTGACTTCCGTGCTGCTGTTGGCCGCCGTGGTTGGCGCGGTGGCGCTCGCGCGCAGGATTCCGAATGCGGCGGGCGAGGGCTCATCGGACCCGAGGGCCGCGGGCGCAATCCGGGCCGCAGAAGCATCCCCGCGAGTTCAGCGATGATCCCGCTCACCTACATGATGTCGCTGAGCGCGATCATCTTCGCGATTGGGGTCGCCGGCGTGATCATCCGCCGCAACATTCTCGTGATGTTCATGTCGATCGAACTGATGCTAAACGCGGTCAATCTCTCATTCATCGCGCTTGGCAGCCGGCTCGGTTCGATGGACGGGCAGGTTATCGTCTTTTTCGTGATGACCGTGGCGGCCGCCGAGGCCGCGGTCGGCCTTGGCATCATCATCTCGATCTTTCGCAACCGCGAAACCGTCCACGCCGACGAACTGACCCTGATGAGATGGTGATCGATGACGGTTGAATTTCCAGCGCTCGCGCTGATTTTGCTGTTTCCAGCTCTCGGCGTCGTATTCAACCTGTTCCTCGGCCAACGGTACGGGCGCGGCGCGGTCAACCTCGTCGGGCCGGGGGTTATGTTCGCGGCGCTCGGCGTTGCGGCGTGGGCATTTGTCAGGCTGCTTGCGATGCCGGCCGGGAGTGCGCTCGCGGTTCATATGTGGGGATGGATCGAGGCTGGCCGATTCCACACCGAATTCGGTCTCCGCCTCGATGCACTTTCCGGCGTGATGGTGATGATAGTCACCGGAGTCGGCGCACTCATCCATCTATACTCAGTCGGCTACATGGCGCACGACGAAGACTTCGCGCGCTTCTTTACCTACATGAATCTGTTCGCGCTCTCGATGCTCATACTTGTACTCGCGGACAATTTACTAATGATGTTTGTCGGGTGGGAGGGCGTCGGACTGTGCTCGTACTTGCTAATCGCATTTTGGTACACCAATCCTCAATATGCCTATAACGGCCGCAAGGCGTTCGTAGTCAATCGAATCGGCGACGCGGGCTTTCTGCTCGGAATTTTCACGATTGTCGCCGCGCTCGGCGCGCACGGCGTCTGGACCCTGGATTTCACTCAACTGCGTGAGCACGCGCCGCTGATTGGCGCCGCGTCCGCGACCGCCGCCGGAGTTCTGCTCTTCATCGGCGCAACCGGCAAATCAGCGCAGCTTCCGCTCTACGTATGGCTGCCCGACGCGATGGTCGGTCCGACTCCGGTCAGTGCGCTAATCCATGCCGCCACAATGGTCACTGCCGGCGTGTACATGATCGCGCGGCTCGGCTTCCTCTACACGATGGCGCCCAGCGCACTCGACCTGGTTGCGACGATTGGCGCGGTCACCGCTCTTTTCGCCGCGACCATCGCCATCGTACAGCCGGACATCAAGAAGGTTCTCGCCTACTCGACCATCAGTCAGCTCGGCTACATGTTTCTCGGCGTGGGTTCGGGTGCGTTCGCTTCGGGCATCTTCCACGTCATGACGCACGCCTTCTTCAAAGGGCTGCTCTTCTTGTGCGCGGGTTCGGTGATTCACGCGCTTGGCGGCGAACAGGACATGAACAAGATGGGCGGGCTGCGGCGCAAGCTGCCGATCACGTTCTGGACGATGATGATCGCGACGCTAGCGATCGCCGCCATTCCTGGATTCTCCGGGTTTTTCTCGAAAGACTTGATTCTCGAAGCCGCGTACGAGTCCGGCCATTCCTGGCTCTGGCTACTCGGCGTGATCACTGCCGGACTCACGTCGTTCTACATGTTCCGTCTCATTTTCATGACATTCTTCGGCGAGTCGCGCGTCGATTCCGACAAAGAGCATCACATCCACGAATCGCCGGCCGTAATGACTATTCCGCTGATCGTGCTGGCGATTCTCGCGACCGTCGGCGGGTGGGTCGGATTGCCGAGCGGCTGGCTGTGGGGCAACGCGTTCGTACGATTTCTCGATCCGGCGGTCGGCGCCTTCAGGCCGGTATTCGCAGCGAACGCCTTGTCGCTGTCTGGGGTCGCGTTCCTCGCCTCGTTTTTAGGAATCGTGCTCGCCTACGTCTTTTACCTGCGGATGCCGGGAATCCCGATGCTTCTCGCGTGGCGCCTGAAAGATCTCTTCAATCTGTTGTTGAACAAGTACTACATCGACGAGTTATACAATATAGTCGTTACGCGCCCGCTGTTTTGGGTCTCCAACATCGTCCTGAATCGCGCGATCGACACTTTTGTGATCGACGGCGCCGCCAATGGCGCGGGACTGACGGTGCAGACGTCGGGCCAGATCGCGCGCCGCGCCGAGACCGGCAACGTGCAACACTATGTATTTGTTTACCTGCTCGGCGCGCTCGGCGTCGTGGCCTACTACCTCTACCTGGTGGCGCGCCGATGAGCGGCGGTTTGCTGACAGCGTTGATATTTCTGCCGCTGCTCGGCGCTCTGTTCATTTTGATGCAGAGCGAAGAGCGCGCGATCTGGAACTCGGCGTTCATTTTTTCGCTGCTTCCGCTCGCGCTGAGTTTCTATATCCTTGCGGAATTCAATCCAAAGGTCGCGGATTATCAGTTCATCGAGCAGTACGATTGGATTCCTGCATTTGGCATCACCTACCATCTTGGTATCGACGGGATTAGTCTGTTTCTCGTCTTACTGACTACTATCCTGATTACTCTTTCGATCCTCTACTCCGGCGGCGGTGATATCGAAAAACGCCCCCGCGAGTTCTGCTTCTTCATGCTGGTGCTCGAGACCGGGCTGCTCGGCGCTCTGCTCGCGGTCGATCTCTTCCTGTTCTATATTTTCTGGGAAGTGATGCTGATTCCGATGTATTTCCTAATCGGCATCTGGGGTCACGGCCGCAAAATCTACGCCGCCGTCAAGTTTGTCCTGTTCACCATGGTCGGCTCCCTGCTGATGCTGGTCGCGATACTGTATCTGGTCTATTCCGCGCGCGTGCATTTTGGCCGCACCAGCTTCGACTTGCCGCTGCTCTACCAGGTGCCGCTCACCATGACCGAGGCGCGCTGGCTGTTCGCCGCATTTGCGCTTGCATTCGCGATCAAAGTTCCCATGTGGCCGGTGCATACCTGGCTCCCCGATGCGCACACCAATGCGCCGACCGCCGGCTCGGTTATCCTGGCCGGCGTGATGCTCAAGATGGGCACCTACGGCTTCCTGCGCTTCGCGATTCCGCTGTTCCCCCAGGTCGCGATCGAGGCGATTCCGCTATTCATGGCGCTCGCCGTGATCGGAATCATCTACGGCGCGCTGGTCGCCATGGTGCAGCCTGATCTGAAGCGGCTGATTGCCTATTCGTCGGTTAGTCACTTGGGTTTCGTGATGCTGGGAATCTTCGCGCTCAATCCCGAGGGTATCGACGGCGCGATTTACCAGATGCTCAATCATGGTGTATCTACCGGCGGACTATTCCTGCTGGTCGGCATGCTCTATATGCGCCGCCACACCCGCGAAATTTCCGAGTTCGGCGGCTTGTGGCGCCGCGTGCCCGTTTACGCCGCGATCTTCATGCTCGTCATGCTCTCGTCGATCGGCCTGCCCGGTCTCAACGGTTTCGTCGGCGAGTTTCTGATCATGCTCGGAACTTTTCTGCGGATGCGGCTCGCGACCGTGTTCGCCGTGTTCGGCGTGATTCTCGGCGCGCTCTACATGCTTTGGACCTACGAGCGGGTGATGTTTGGACCGATCACCCAGGCAGTGAATGAAACGATTCGCGATCTGACTGGCCGCGAGATCGCCGTGATGGCGCCGATCATCGCGCTGATGCTCTTGATGGGCCTGTTCCCGCGCCCGCTGATCAGCAGGATCGAGCCCTCGGTGACCGCGATGCTCGCGCGGACAAATGTCGCCCAGGCGCGCATCGACGCCGAGCGGAATTCTCATCGACTCGCAACGCGCGCTCCGATCAAGCGTTTATCAACTCGCGAACCTGAGATTGCCGCGGCCGCACCATGACGCCCTTCAACCTGGCCGCAGTCAACGTTGTCTGGCTACCCGTCCTGCCGCTCGTCGCGGTCGCACTCGCCGCGATAGTCGTGCTGCTGGCGGGTGTGCGCGTCGCTGACGACGACAGCGAGGGCCTCGGTCTGCTGACGCTTGCATCGCTCGGTGTCGCGCTGGTTCTGACATTCGGAATCATCGGTCAGAGCGGCGTCGCATTCGCGGGCGCGATCGCAATCGACAGTTATTCGGCGTTTTTTGAAATCGCGATCCTGATCGCCGCGATGTTCACCGTGATGATGTCGCTCGACTACGCCGCCGAGAATCATATCCCCGGCGCCGAATACTATTCACTAGTGCTGTTTTCAGCGCTGGGCATGATGCTAATGGCGACTGCCGGCGACTTGATAGTCATTTTTCTTGGCCTCGAGACGATGTCGATAACCGTGTACGTATTGGCCGGAATCGCACGCCGCGACCCGAAGTCGAATGAAGCCGCGATGAAGTACTTCTTGATGGGCGCATTCTCCACCGGCTTCCTGCTATACGGAATTGCGCTGGTGTATGGCGCGACCGGCTCCATCAAGCTCGGCCCGATTCATGACGCAATCGCGACCGGCGCGATGAGTTCGAATCCGATGCTGTTGCTGGGAGTCGGCATGCTGGTGATCGGTTTCGGCTTCAAGGTCGCGGCGGTGCCGTTTCATATGTGGACGCCCGACGTTTACGAGGGCGCGCCGACACCGGTGACTGCTTTCATGGCGGTGGGCGTGAAGCTTGCCGCGTTCGCCGCTTTTCTTCGGATCTTCCTGGTCGATTTCGGCCCGCTGGGCGCGCATTGGCAATCGGTGCTGTGGGTAATTGCCGCGCTCACGATGACCGGTGGAAATCTGATCGCCGTCGTCCAGACCAATATCAAGCGGATGCTCGCGTACTCGGCGATCGCGCACGCGGGATATCTTCTGCTCGGGATGGCGGCGGGGGTACAGTCCGGCCCCGCGATTCTGTACTATCTGCTCGCCTATGCGTTCACGAACCTTGGCGCATTCGCAGTAGTAATCGCGCTGGAACGTCGCGGCGCGGCGAGCAATCTGATTAGTGACTTCCGTGGACTCGCCGAACGCCAGCCGCTGCTGGCGGGCGCAATGGCTATCTTCTTACTATCGCTCACGGGAGTACCGCCGCTGGCGGGCTTCGTCGGCAAGTTCTACATTTTCACTAGTGCGCTGCATCAGGGTTACGTCGGACTGGTAATAATCGCGGTGCTGAACAGCGTAGTCTCTGCGTATTACTATTTCTATGTACTTGTCGCGATGTACATGCAGGAAGGCGGCGTCGAGGTCGAGCGTATGAGCACGCGCCCGGCGCTGGTCGCCGCTATCGGGCTGGCGGCGCTCGCCACGGTCGCGATTGGAGTTTATCCCGAGCCGTATATTACGTCCGCCGCAAACGCATTTCACTCGGCCAGCGGCGCCGAGGGAATCCACGCCGCCGCGCTTGAACCCTAGGCAGGGATTCGAAGCGGTAGGATTCGCGCCGGCGCGCCGAGTTGCTACTTGCGGCGCGCCGATTTTTTCGGTGCCGGTTTCTTCACACTTTTGCGGGTCGTCTTCGGCTTCGCCCGATTGGCGGAACTCGGTGGCATGGCCGCATACGCATCGGCTTCGATCTCGATCAGCATGTCGGGATGAACCAGCCGGCGCACTTCAACCATCGTGGTCGCTGGCGGCGAATCGGCGAAAAATTCCCGGTGTGCGCGCGCTGCTTCCGCGTAGCGTCCGATGTCGGTGACGAACATCCTGGTCCGCACCACCTCGTGAAGAGACACTCCCGCACGCTCGAGCGCCGCCCGGATATTCGCAAGCGCCTGGCGCGCCTGCACGTACATCTGCCCAGCGCCGACGATGAGCCCGTGCTCGTCAGTAGCCGTAGTACCGGAAACCGCTACGAAGTCGCCGGCCCTCACCAACCGCGAATAGCCCACGACCGGTTCCCATGGCGCATTGCTCGAAAACCGCGAGATCGCACTCATCTTCATCTCCGAGTTTCCGTCTCCGAGTCTTCGCATCGAAGGCTGGAATATCGGCCGGAATATCGGTCAAGTCATCGAACCGACCGTCCTCAGACGTCGCGCGCGGGATAGGCCTCTTCCAGTTCGCGGGCCACCGATCGCATCGGCGGTCCGACCTTCCGCTCCGCCGGCATCAACCAGTTGAGTATTCGCGAGAGTCGTCCCGAGACCGGTGCGCGACGCTCCGCGCTACGCACCATGTCGAGATCATGTTCGACGATTCGAGAGCCGTGACGAGATGCACGCGCATTGCCCGCGAAAAAAAGGCGCCGCTCTTCCACCCTATCCCCTCCACATCATCCGCCGCTCGGGCGCTGTTAATGATCGAATGATACAGATGGCTGCGAAATAGTCAAAAATTTTCGCAACTCGCGCTCGCCCAAATCGCAAAATGGGCTCTTGATTGGGATGCTAACGGTGCGCTTGAAGTTGCGCTGCATTCTATCGTATCCTTGGCCCGTTTCCAGTTTCTGCGCTCAGGTGAACACCGAGTAATCAAGGAGAAAGCGATGCGCAAGGTTCTGCTTCTAGCACTAGTTTCGATGTTCTTCGCTGCCGCGGCATGCAGCAAATCCGAAGAGACCGCCCCTGCTGCTCCCGATGCGGCGGCCTCCGCAGCAGCGAGCGATGCGGCGAGTCCTGCCGCAGCGGCCAGCCCGGCGGACGCAAGTAGTCCTGCCGCACCGGCCAGCCCGGCGGCGCCGTAATTCCTTTGCCGTTCTGAAGCGGGTTCCCGCGCGCCGTTCAGAGCCGTCGGCGCGCGGGATACTCGCTGATGGAGCGCTTCAGTGAGAACGCGCCGAGTGTCCTCGGGCGGGGCCTCCCGCGGATAGATCCGCCCGTCAGGAAAATTCCTTCCCGAAAATCCTGAATCCTCGCGCCGGATTGCCGCCCACGGCGGCGCTACTAGTGCTCTTCGTCAGGTCCCTTGTCATCTTCCCGGTCTTCGATTTCCCGGGAGGCGCCTTCCCCGGGACGTTCCGGGAGGCTTCGCTCATCCACGGGATACGACGATCCCGTCGAGCCGGCTTTTGCGGCTTCGGCGGGAGCATGATGCTCTTCGCCCCGGATTATCTCGGCCGCGCGATGCGCTGACTGACCGGCGAGCTTCACCAGTTCCTCGGATTTGCGTCTCAAATCCGCAGTCTTCTGCGACAGCTCTGACCTCAGTCCCGCCGAGGTTTTCGCATACTGCGCCCGCAAGTCCGCAATCCTGGCGAGCGCTTCCTTGCGCGCGGCTTCACGCTTGCTCGCATCGCCCAGCGCGGATTTCAAATCGTTGGCTAGCTTTCTGCCCTGGTCGCGCAGAGCCCTGAGTTGCGTGGTCAATCGCACGCCCGCTTTTTCGGCCTCGCTCTTGATACGCGCCTCGATCTTCCGCGCCTTGGTTTCGCGTTCGAGCTTTAACTTGAGAACTCTGACCGACCTGCGGAGTTGTTCGAATTGCCTGAGCGCGGGATTGCCCGCGCGCTTCGCCTTTTTCGGGGTCTTTTTCTTTACCGGCATCTGTCGCCTCCTCTTGCCACTTCCAGCTAAGCCCCGATCTCAAGATAGATCAACGCACTGCTTTTGCACCTCGGAGATCGCGCGCACGCCGCCCGCTGATGCTACGATGCGTTCGCGATGACCAGCGTTGCCCAGAGTCCCGCCGAGCCCGCCGAGCAATTGAAGCGAGGCCTTTCCCTCTTCGACTCGGTGACGCTGGTGGCGGGCTCCATGATCGGCTCGGGCATCTTCATCGTCTCAGCCGATATCACGCGCCAGGTTGGCACGCCCGGGGCCCTGCTGTTGGTCTGGTTGGTCGCCGGCGTGATGACTATCGCCGGAGCACTCGCGTACGGCGAACTCGCCGCGATGATGCCCCAGGCGGGCGGGCAGTATGTCTATCTGCGTGAGGCGTATGGCGGGATGTGGGCGTTCATGTTCGGCTGGACGCTGTTGCTTGTCATCCAGACCGGCACGATTGCCGCCGTCGCGGTGGCGTTCGCGCGCTTCGCGGGAGTGATGTGGCCGCTGCTCGGCTCGGACCTGTGGATCGGCGCCGGCGGAGTCGGGCTTTCCGGCGAGCGTGCCGGCGCGATCATCGTAATTGCGGTTCTCACAGCGGCGAACTTGCGCGGTCTCGATCTCGGCAAGTGGCTGCAGAACTCCTTCACCAGCGCAAAAATTCTCTCGCTTTGCCTGATAGTGGCGCTCGGATGTTTGATCGCACCGAATGCGGCCGCACTACACGCGAATTTCGGCAGCTCGGCCGCGTTCGTCGGGGCGGGTTCTCTTTCGATCGCCTCGGCGGGCGTGTTCGGCGCCGCGATGGTCGGTGCGCTTTTCTCGGCCGACGCGTGGGCGAGCGTCACCTTCGCCGCGGCGGAAGTGAGAAATCCAAAACGCGATCTCCCGCTCGCGCTCGCGTCCGGAACCGGGCTAGTGATTGCGCTCTATATACTCACCAACATCGCCTATCTATGCGAACTGCCGGCGTCGGGACAGGTGGGCGCCGCGAGCGTATTCGGGCGTGGAATCGCACATGCGACCAGCGATCGCGTGGCGGCTGCTGCGATGCAGGTTGTGTGGGGCAGGGCCGGCGCGACGATTACCGCAATCCTGGTGATGATCTCCACCTTCGGATGCGCCAACGGCCTGATCCTGACGGGAGCGCGCGTGATCTACGCGATGGCTCATGACCGGGTTTTTTTCGCCGCCGCCGGCCGTCTAAATCGCGCCCGAGTGCCCGCCGTGGCGCTCGTGATGCAAGGCGTGTGGGCCGCGATATTGACCCTGTCCGGCACTTATTCTGAATTGCTGGATTACGTGGTCTTCGCGCAGCTGATGTTCTACGTGCTGACCGTGTCCGCCGTGTTCTTGCTGCGCCGGCGGCTCCCAGACGCGCCGCGTCCATATCGCGCGTGGGGTTATCCGGTGGTGCCGGCGCTTTACGCAGTCGCGGCTTGCGCGATCATGATCGACCTGCTGATCCTGAAGCCGCGATTCACCTGGCCGGGATTGCTGATCGCGCTCAGCAGCGTACCGATCTACTACTTGACCGCCCGCCGCCGCACGTAGCAGCGACTCTTATCGAGGGCTCGGGAAACTTTCAGCGGGTGGGTCCCGAATTGGGGGAAACACTATTCTCAACCGTTCCGATCGGTGCGCCCGCTTCCGCGCAATCCGTGCCCTTCAGCTTGCCGGCGCGAAACTCCCCCGCAATCGCGGTCAAGATGAACATGCTGCGCTCGGGCGATTGATTGCCGGCGAGCTTGAACAGTTCAGCCGCGTTCTTTGCCGCTCCGGCCGCATCTTTTTCGTTCTTGGGTATTCCATAAATCTGGAACACCTTGCAGAGCGATTCGATTCCGTCTTTGCGATCGCCCTCGCTCATCGGGACCTCTGAGCCTTGTGGCTGCGAGGCGCTCTGATTCGAAGAGCCGATTCCTCGCAGGATTCCGCGCAGGAGGAAAAAAATCAAAAATAAGACGACGACGCCCGCCGCCGCCCGTCCCGCCCTCTGACCTGCGGACAGTTCGCCCCACGGAAGCCATTCGATTCCGCTTTTGTCCTTGCCGTCACTCGGCGGCGGGGGCGGGGTATGGACAGGTTGTAGGCGGCTCTCAGGCTTGAACACTTTCGCGGGCGCTTGTTGTCTTACCTCGTGCTTCAGTGGAGATGGCGCCGGCTCAAGAGGCGCCTTCGGCTGCGCCGCTACTGGTGGCTTCGGCGACGACGTGACCGCCGGCTTCGTGGGCGCCAACGAAGTTGCACAGTAACCACAAAATACCGTGCCCTCCGGGTTCTGTTTGCCACATTGCCTGCATGCAGGCATCAGGTCACCTTGGCCTCGCCGTCACTCAACTTTTGCACGACACGAGCGTGCAGTATCGCGTCCCGCCCGTCCCGAGCGTGATCAAGTCAATTTCCGCTGACGCTGAACCAGCGGAAATAGACTATCCTACAGGTATGAAAGCTACAGCGAGGCCACGCAAAGTCAATATGGCAGCCTGCGACTAGCTGCACCTCCAATTTGCGATGCCACGCTATTTCATCGCGACTGCCTTCTGATTCGCCGGACGCCCCGCGCACTTCTGCAACCACTTTTGCGCGGTCGGAGTAGCCGAAAGATCGAGTTTCACAAACGCTGCCAAGCTCAAGACCGACGCTACGTTCAGATCCGCGATTGTGAATTCTTTACCCAGCAGGTGCTCGCTATTGTGCAAATGATCATCGAGGACCTTGAGCGGTTTCTTTATTTCCAGGACCGCCTTGGCCGCCGCCTGCTCGTTGCGCTGTTCGGGTGGATACATGATGCGGTTTAGGAAAATCGTCATCAGGAGCGGTTCGATCTCGGTCATGGCCCAAAAGCTCCACTGGTAGCAGGCGCCATGCTGTTCGACCGTCGATGGCCACAGTCCGCTCTTGCCGTACTTTTCGGCCAGGTAGAGATTGATCGCCATCGATTCCCACACGATCGTTCCGCCGTCGTCAATCGCGGGCATGTGGCCGTTCGGATTTATCTTGAGGTATTCCGGTTTTCGCGTCTCGCCGCTGAAACCAACTGGGACGTGCTCATACTTGAGCCCGAGTTCTTCCAATGCCCATAGACTTCGTCCGGCCCGCGACCTCGACGTACCATACATTTTTATCATTTCAATTCCTCCACTTGTCCGGCTCGCATGAGTCAATATCACGTCCCGCGGCGCTTTCGATAACCGCCCGATCACAGCACGCGGCGGACTCTCGAGATGCATTCCGTTTCGGCGCGTGCAAGAATTGACGGCGATGTCGTCGCGGCCTGCCAAATTTTCGATCGCGATCGGTCTCGCGCTGTTCCTCACCTCGAACCCGATGTATGCGCAAGAAATGTATGCGCAAGAGGCGATGCCCCCGATGCCGGACGCGACCTACGGCGACGGCGCGTATTCGTATCAATCGCCCGCGGATTTGCCGATGCCCGCGCCCGACGACTTGACCAATCCGAACAGCGTGACGATTCCAATCCCGGGCGGCGGTGACATAACCGTGGACGGTCCGAACCCGCCCGACGAGAAGGGACTCCCGACTCTGCCCGGCGCGCAATGGGGAAACGTACAGCAGAACCCGTTCTCGCACGGCACCGGCCCAGTCGGCCCGTAGCGCGGTGCCCGCCCCCTGCACCCTTCGTAGTAGGTAGATTTCAACAGGAAGCGCGAAACTTGAGTTTGGGTTTCGCTAAGTCATTTCTGTGCCGTGCTTTCTCCCGGTCTGGCCGCGCCGACTCCGCGCCTTCAGTAGGCCGCGTCGAGGATCGCCGCCAGCTGCTCGAGCGTCACTTCCGCGCCAACCGTATTCGCGCGCTTCACTTCTTCGAGAACCGTGCCCGCTATTCTGGAGATCTCCTCGCGCGGCACGCCGACGTCGCGAAGCCGCATCGGCACTTCGAACTTGCCGATAAACTTCGCGGCTCGATCGGCGCATTCGAGAGCTGCCGAGCGGGGATTTTGCGCATCGAAGCGCACCCCGAATCCATCGGCAATCGGCCCGAACCGATCCGCCGCGATGCCGGACATGAAGCGCATCACGTGCGGCAGCGTGATGCATGAGGTGACGCCATGCGGAACGTTCCAGTAGGGCCCGATCTGATGCCCGAGCGCGTGCGAGATGCCGCCGCGGGTGTTGCTCATGCCGAAAATTGAGAGCCAGGCCGCGAGCTGGCATTGCATGCGATGCTCGAGTTCGTCATCGCCGTGGGTCTGGATCGACGGCATCAGATGGCTGTTCAGCAGCGCAATCGCGCGCGCCGCGAGCGTGTCCGTAACAATCTGATGGCGCGTCGAGTACGCACCTTCGACGGCGTGATCGAGCGCACGCATCCCGGTTGAAGCCCACAGCCACGCCGGCGTCTCGACCGTCAGCGCCGGGTCGAGGATTACCACTTTGGCCTG
>JBGPNU010000017.1:0-18742 GCA_041487675.1 Binatus sp. (SeqCode) | reverse complement strand
GACCAGCTCCGGCATGAACCAGGCGATCACGATTCCCGCCGGCAATACGACCGACAGAGTTTGCCGCATCGTGATCCGCATTCCGGATTTCAGTACGCCCACCGTTGCGGCAAGATCGCCCCTGCTCGCGGGTTTGAGCAGCAGCACGACGAGAGTTGGTCCGAGTCCGACATAAAGAAACGTCAGGTAGTTCGTCCACTGTTGCGACGCTCGAAATGCACCGAGCCGCTCCGCTCCCAAAAATCGCAATAGATAAGGAGTCGCGACGAAGCCCGCCGCCATCGTGATAACGCTGCGCGCGACCAGCGTGATCCATGAGAACGCGGCAAGCGCAGTGCGGTTGCGTCCAGGCGCGGACTCGCTCTCGCGCAGCGGCGCGGGGCATTCGGCGGAGCCGGCGCTTGAGGGCAGTGCGCTAATTTCTTCCACCCTGGTGGTAACCTTGTCGATCTATCCGCCGATCGCCGGCCGTGAATCTTCCACGACCGCGACGAATTCGCGCGCCATGTCATGCCAGCTGCGCGCGCGCAACTCCGCGGCCAGTGGCTTTATCGACTCCTTCCACGCCGACATTGCAGGCCGCCAGCCAAGCAGCCTCTCGACGAGTTCATCGACGCTAGCGGGATCATGCAATATCAATCTGGATAGTTCAGCCGGGTAACGCTCGGAGATTCCAGCGGTCACACTGACTATTGCCGGAACGCCGCGGCACAGCGCTTCATGCACATTCAATCCGTACGCCTCGTAGCGAACCGGGCTCACTAAAACGTCGGACGCGGCCAGCAGGTCGGTGACCCGGTCGGTGAAGCCAAGCATGGTCATTCGAGATGAGATCCCAGCCTGTTCGATGCGGCGCCGCCACGATTCGACGCCGCGACCGCCGCCGGCCACGAGCAGGTCAACGTCCCAATCGGGGCGTTGGCAGAGGCGGCGCCACGCTGCGAATAGCGTGTCGATTCCCTTGTTGGTGTCGAAACCCAACGCGCCGACGAACACCGCAAGAGGACGCCCGGCGTCCTTGCCAAGCCATGCACGGGCGCCGACTCGGTCGGCGGCGGTAATCGGCCGCATTGCAGGGTCGGAGCCCAGATATATCCTGTGGATTTTTTGAGCCGGCACCCCGAGGGTCGTAATCAGGTCCTGACGGGTACGTTCGGAGTTCGCAATGACGATCCGCGAGTTTATGAGCGCCCGTTCGCGCCGGCGCGCGATCGATTTGTCAATCCGGCTTTTCAGCTTGAACCATAGCGGAGCGTAGTCGTCGCACGGTGGCCACGCGTGATGCACCGAATGAGCCCAGTTAATATCGTGCCAAGCGCAGTTTCCCCCATTGACCACCACTCGGGCGCGCGGAAATTGTGCGACTGTGGCGCGGGCGACCTCCTTTCCTCGCAGGCCGAGAAGCCAGTCGCCAATGAAATAAGACCCGCCGGGTTTCCCGACGCGGGTGACCGTGATCCGCGGATGCGCGGCAAGACACGGAGCGACTTCATGAGCGACCAGATGAACCGGGTGTCCTCGCGACACCAGGAACGCCGCCAGCGCGGAGTTCGCCTTGTCCATGCCGCCGTGCTGATGGAACCCGCCCGCGACCAGCACCCAGGGCTCAGAGCCTGTAACCATTGCGCCTCGCTCTTCGATGATCGGCCCGTCGCGCTCACAGCATATTCCCGGCGAGCCGGGTCCGTGCGACGCGATGAGGCTGCGCTGTTTTCTGTGCGGCCGGCGCAAATCGCGCCGTTGACACCCAACCAACCAGCATCAGCAGGACCGCCGTTCCGGGAGTCGAATTCAGCATCCCGGTGCCCGTAACCCCGATTGCGAACACGATCGCCAAATACATCCGGGCCAGCCGCAGCGCGAGCCGCCATGGATTGTTTCTCCGCGGCAGCGGGCTAATCATTACCCACACGATGAACGCTATCCAGATCAGGAGCCCGGGAATGCCATCTTCAAGCATGATTCGGGAGTACTCATTCTCCAATGCGACTGGATCTCTCAGCCGATCCTGGAGGAAGTAAGGGATGCTGGTCCCTCCGCCGCCCAGACCGTTACCCATCGGATATTTGATCGCGACATCGAACAGTGACTGATTGACGCCATAGCTATAATCGAAGCGCGCCTGCACGTAATCGGTGTCCGAAAGAGAAGTGAATCGCTGCAACCGTGGGTTGTTCACGACAATAAAACCCACGATTGCAATTGCTACCGCCACGCGGAAGATGACTTTCAGCGACATATGTCCCATCAGAAACGTCAATCCCAGCATTAGGAAGAGTATCAGCGCCGAAGTTCGCGACGCTCCCATGAAGACACCCAGTACGCTTGCCACGATCGCCATCGAGAGCAGCCAGAAATCCAGCTTGAGTCCCCGTCGCTGAACCCATGCGCCCAGCAGCAGCGTCATGCTTGAAACCATCATTGCGGAATATGCGGCTGAGTTAATAAAAGTGGCGGGGATTCGGTATGACGTGTGGCCGACCACATCCCTGGACGCGTAGATGATCTGGGTCATGACGTTTACGGGATAAAACTTTGGGATACCCTCGAAGTACTCGGCGGCGGCGAATCCGAAGGCGGCCAGATTGAGAACCGCGAACCATTTCGCCAGAAGATACCAATCCTCCGGCTCGAGCATGGCGCCAATCAAAACGAACGGAACGAAAAATATCTGACCGCGCAATCCGACCAGCTGGATCAGCGGATCCTGGACCGGAAAGAAGAACAGCAATATGGGCCATCCGATCAACAGCACCAGCCACGGATACAGCGCACGGACGCGCGACCGTTGTGCGGGATTCAGACCACGCACGGCCAGCGCAAGGTAAAATCCAATTGCGCCGGCGTCAAACAGAAAGTGCATCATCGGGCTCGGCGTATTGGCGCGCAAGATTCCGTACCCATAGCCAACCGTCATCACCGCGCCGAGGCCCCATACGATCGAGCGCCTGCCCGCGATAAAACATCCGAGCAGCGCAGCCATGCAGAGTGCTAACCCCTCCATGAGCCTAGACAGTCACCCCCGAGGCGCCGATCTCTGCCGTATCAGGATCCGCTTCGATCACTTCCGAGTAGCGCTGTTTCAAGCGAAGAAACGGCGACTCGATAAATCGATAGGAAGCCGCTGCGAGGATCAATGCGGCCGTAATGTTCAAGGGAAATTCCCTGAGCATTCCCCAACTTGGCGCCTTTGTCGCCAGGAAGATTTGCTGCCAGAGATAGAGCGAGTATGAAATCTTGCCCATATACCGCATCGAATCGTGGCTCATAATGCGCAGGTACACAGATGAATCGGAGAGAAGCAGTTGGAAAAGTATCAACACTGCAAGGTAGGTCTGAATAGTAATGTAGAGCGGCCTCGAATAATCGCCCCCGAATTCCAACCACCATATCGATACGATCCATGTCGCGATGACTCCGACCGGTCGAGCGATGCCGGCGACGCGGGCGGCCCAGTCGGATTTTTCGACGAGCGCTAGCGCAAGACAGCAGCCGACAAGAATAGAGTCGTACCTGAAGTAGGGTCGGAGATAATAGATTCCATGGCTTTCATCGAACCAGGCGCGGTCTATAGCGACGAAGCGCCACACATTGCACAGTAGCGTGAGAGCGATCCCGATGGCCAATAACCTCGCGGGGCGTATGCGCGCCATCAGCAGAGGCCACGTAATATAAAATTGCTCCTCCATTGACAGTGTCCACAGATGCGCAAGCGATACGCTCCTGCCCCACATATTGCGAACGTATAGCAGGCATACCGCGAACTCGTACCAGGGCACATCGCGGACCGCTCCGGTCAGTTTGAGCGCGCACATTGTGACCAGGAAAAATAACAAGGCAGGAGCAAGCCGCAATATTCGCCGCCAGTAGAAGGCGGGAAGATCAATCCGGTCGGTATTGAGCCGCTCGCGAAGGAGGATGCTGGTGATGAGGAATCCACTCAGGACGAAGAAGAGCATGACCCCAAACTGAGCGAGTCCTTCTCCTAGTCTGGTACCGGGTGGTTTCCAGAATTGCAGTAAGTGCCCCACAACGACCAAAATCACCGCCATACCGCGCAGGCCGTCCAGCTGAGGTAGATAGCCGAATTCGAACCTGGGTTTGGCGGTGTACGGCATTTCAAATGTATCGACGTTCGCGCTCATCTTCGACGCGATCGGAAAAACCTTCGAGTAGAGCATGCAAGCGCGACATCTGAGCCGCGGGATCAGTCAGTTGTTTCGCGCGGGCCGGGCCGGCCGCCCCAAGCCTGCTGCGGAGATCGCGATCGCTTATCATTTGTCGGAGCGCCTCCGCGACCGCCGGAGGACTGTGCGGCGGGACCAGAATTCCGCAACTGGAATCCACTATTTCCAGCGTGCCGCCCGATGCCGAAGCAATGACCGGCAGCCCGGCATGGAGCGCTTCGATGAAGGTGATCCCGAATCCCTCCGGCACAATATTCGGCTGACAGAAAATGTCCGATGCCGCCAGGATCTTCGCAATGTCCGAGCGCTCGCCGACGAAGCGGACCCGATCCGCGATTCCTAATGCGCTCGCTGCGGCCTTGAGCTCGGCGCCGTAGGCAACTTCTTCTGGACGCTGTGCTCCTCCGACGAACCAGGCGGTCCATCCGGATATTTCGCCGGATATTTCGCCGGGCGCTTCGCGCAGTTGCGAGAGCGCCGCAAGATGAACCATATGACCCTTCAGCCTCTCCAGGCGGCTTACCTGCACGATCACGGTCGCGTCGGCCGTCGTGTCAAACTCGCGCCGTATTTCCAGGCGATCCCCGAGTCGGTGATCCGGCTCGGTGTATGTGACGGGTATATAGATCACCTCGGACGGTACTCCGGGGAAAATCATCGGTAAGGAGTTCGCGGTGAATTTGCTATTGCAAATGGCGGAATCCGGAGGAGTCAGCGCAGCCCATCGATCGAGCCAACCGCGGCCGTTCGCCGGACCGTGCATCCAGAAGACCAGCGGGATACCGGCTGATCGAGCGACCGTACCGAAAATCGCCTGCGTCCACGGCAGATGGCACACGACCACATCAATGCCCCGGGTGTTCAGCACTTCGCGCAGCCGCCGTCTGGCCCGCAACACCGAAAGAGGATGCCGCGCGCGAACCTCTCCAAGCAGGTGAACGGCCACCCCGGTCGCAGCTAGTTCTTCGCGGAGCCGCCCGTCAAAGCAGAGCGCAAATTCCGGTTCCATCCCGGCGGATAGGGCGCGACAGCGCGCGAGCGTCACGAGCAATGTCTAGACGCCGCCATAGAGACGGCCGCTGACGATGTGCATCACGCGCATCAGGGTTTCGCGCCGGCTACTCGTTCGAGGATAGGAATCAGCTGGTCCGCAAGGCGGCTACGCCTGAATGATTTTTCCGCCGCCGCGCGGCCGGCCGCGCCCAGAGCCGCGCGCTCGGATGGATTGCAGACCAGCCGTTCGATGCATCGTGCCAAAGCCGCGCTGTCGCCGGGCGGATGCAGCTGCACGCCGCCGCAGAGTTGGGCGATCTCCGCGGCGCCTCCGGCTGCGCTTGCGATCACGGGTTTTCCGCACGCCATCGCTTCTATTATCGCGAGTCCAAATGGCTCATGTTCCGTGCTCGCGTGCACCACGATATCGAGCGCGCGAATCGCGGAGGCGACGTCATCGACAAATCCGGTGAATCCAACGCAATCGGAAATTCCGAGCTGCCGAGCCGTCGCCCGCAACTCATCAATCGACCGCTGACTCCCGCGGGTCGGATAAATCGCGCCGCCGATCACGTAGGCCCTCACCTGCGAGCGCGTGTGAGCAGGCAACTCGGCAACCGCACGCAGGAACACCTCGTGTCCTTTCCATCTCGCCATCGTCGCGACGAGTCCCACCCGAACCGTGCCGGACGGCGCGGGAGGCATTCCCGCGACGGCGTCGAGATCGGTGGCGGCGCCAGCCGGCGCAAATTGATCGAGGTCAACCGCGTTATAGACCGTTGTAGCCGGAACGCGATCCCCGCAAACGCGGCGCAGATCGCGGCGCACGCTGTCGGAATTGGCGATTGCGGCCGCGCATCGGTTCGCCTGCATGCGCATCAGGCGCGACATCAGCGGACGGGCGCCAACGTAATCGTGGATATGCCATACGACCGGCGTCTTGCGCCGCACGGCCCAGGTACCGATCACATGCATCTTGAAGCCGTTGGTATAAATCACGGTCGGCGATATCTGTTCGATCTCCCGGGCAAGCATTGCGGTGTATCGATTCGTTGCGATTGCTGCGCCGAGCAGGCTCGCGGCCATCGATAACCCCGCGAGCGGCGCGCCCGCCCGGCCGCGCACCGCGGATTCGCCGACCCGCGCGAGCGACGGCGGCATCGGCAACACGGTCACCGCGATGTTCATCGCGCGCGCTCGGCGAACCAGTGCTCCGTCGCTACCGGCGACGAGCCGCATCTCCCAATTCGGGCGCGCGGCTCCGACGCTCGCGATGATATCGATTAAGCTCCGCTCGGCGCCTCCGAACAGCCCCGACGGGTTGAGGAAGAGAATCCTCATCCGCGGAGACGGCTCGGCGACCGCATCGGAGATCGGACCGAGCGGCGCAAGAGCGCTCACCGGTTGGCCTCGCTCGCGTCGGCAGCGGACTTCAGCTTGCGCTCGAACTCCGCCAGGCGATCGCGGTAGGCCGGATTGTCCGGTGACAGATCGGCGGCGCGCCGGTATGCGCGCTCGGCATTGTAATATTGGTAGCGACCCTCTTCCAAGCCTCCGATCAGAAAGTAGGTCGAGGGTGAATTGGGTTCGATTTCGAGCGCGCGGTTGAAAGCCAGAAGTGCTCGATCCGGTCTGTTGTCTTCGAAATATATGGTGCCCAACTGTAAAAGGAGCCGATCCGCATTCGGCTCGATTTTCAGCGCCTGCTCCATTGCATCTTCGGCCGAATGCCGGTCTCCCGCGGCCAGGGCGGCATTGGCGAGCGCGACAGTTAGCGCGAACGAGTCGGCGCCGTTTTCGATTCCAAGCTCGACCGTCCGTCGTGCGCCATCCACGTCGCGGCGCGGTCCATACACCAGAACCGCCATATCCGCATAGATGCTTGAATCGTCAGGGGCCGATTCGGCGGCCTCTCGGAACACGATAAGAGCGGTCCCCAGTGCGCCGCCACGCGCGAAGGATTCTCCCGATCGCTTGAGGTACTTTGCACGCATCGCCGGATCGGCCTGCCGATGCGCCGCCCGCTCGTAAGCGTGCGCTTCCTCGCTGAACTGCCCGACCGTCTCATAATATTCGCCGAGAGTCTCGGGAGCGTGTTCGTAGTCGCGGTCCACGGCCTCGCCCAGTCCTTCTTCGATCGCCTTTTTCAGCTCCGGCGGGAGCCATACGATCAATCGCGGCACCAGGTACCGATGCCCTTCGAATCTGGGGTAGTTGAGCACCGACGCCTTGACCTGGGCGAACGCATCGCCATACCGCCTACTGTTAACCAGCGTCTGTGCGTATAGATCCCGGGTGTTAGGATTGAGCGGGCTCAGCCAGACCGATCTCTTGAGTTCAGCATCCAGGGCGTCCGGCGCCATCGCGTCCCCATCGAGCTTGATAAGCGCCAGATGCGGATATACGTTCGCCGGATAGGTGACCAGCAGCGCGCGCGCCTCGTTGAGATTCTCCGGCTGAGTAAGATTGTAGGGATATACTGTCGCGTCCTGCGTCAACGCGGCGGCGACCAGGACCAGCGCCACCATCGAGACCGCGACCGCTCGCGCGCGAATTGCCCACGGCCGCGGCCGAGACTTATCAGCCGACGAGGACCCGATCGCCGTCAGCCGTACCAGCAATCCGGCGAAAACGGCGAACAGCAGCGAGATCGCCGGGATGCGCAGATCGAAGTCGAAGATTTCGACCACGCACGCCGCCGCGATTCCCGCTATGATCGCCGCAAAGATCGGACCCGCGGAGGCATCCATGCTGCGCGCGCCCGAAACGACCTTCCTGATTATCCGGACCGCGAGCCATCCGAAGAGCGCAATGCCGACGATTCCGGTTTCGGCGAGCAATTGCACGTAGTCGTTGTGCGCCTGCGCGAAGAACAGCAACTGCCACGGCGGTATTTCATAGCGTTCGAATATTTCGGGCCATCCGCCAAGCCCGATTCCGAAGATCGGGAAGTCGCGGATGAGTGCGATGCCTCCCTTCCACGCTTCGATTCGACCGACAATAGTCTCCATTCCCGCCGCGGACTCATTGACCCGGGTGACAGTGTCAACGCGGGCTTCGGGCCCCATGAAGATCATCGAGGCGCCGAGCAGGATCACGATGCCCACGATCGCAGGGCGAACGCCGCCGAATCTCGCAACCCCCGACGATTGCGCGTCGCTCGCAGCGCCGCGCGGCGCCGCAAGCAGAGACATCACGACCGTGCCGAGGACCAGCGCGAGCCATCCCGCACGCGACATGCTCAGCAGGATCGCAAGGAAGATCACGAAACTCGCGACGCCGCACTGGATCCTGAATGCCGCCGTCGCGCGGCGCGGAGTAAGCAAATTCGGAAAGACGGCGCACGCCAGCGCAAGCGGAAAGACGATCGCGAGATATCCAGCGAAGTGATCGGGATCGATAAAAGGCCCGCGCGCGCGCAGCAACGGCTCGAACAATGGCTGGCCCCAGTCATACGGAACGAAAAACCACAGCATCTTTCCGTTCCATGTCGCGCGCTCGATCAGTCCAACGAAAGCGATCAGAAATCCTGTTACCAGGATCACCCTGAGCAAGACCCGGATGAACTTGAGAGTCGATTCTGAATCGTCCCCGTAAGCGAGCGGATAAAAGGCTGTCACCAGAAACGCGCACGCGCACGACAAAAGCGCGAGCAGACTCGACAGCGTCAGCAGCGGCGCCAGTGCCAGCGGACGCCAGCGTCCGCCGTAGATCCGCGTAGCCAGAGTCGAGACCGGAGAAGTGGTTTGACGATGAGCCGCCGCTTTGGCCGGCGGCTTTGCGCTCTGCGGCGTGAACGGGATCGGAACGCCTCTTGCGACCTCGTCGACGCTGGGCAGAACCACCGGCCCGGTGGCGGCGTCGGGGGCGGCGATTGCGGCTCTCCGATTCGACCCGAAGTTGTCGTAAGGGCGTGAACCCGGCCATCCGTCGAGCGCGTGCGAGTACACTTCAAACGTGCTCGGCGACAGCGCACGCACGATCGATGGCGGAAGCGGAGTTATCTGGAAAATGACAAATGCGGCGATGATGACGAACGGGATCGCAATCGTTCGCGCATCCGATTCTCCCTCAGCAGCCGTCGATGCGGAACCCGCAAGCGCCGCAATCTTCACCATCCAGAAGATCGCCAGCCCGAACAATGCGGCTTCCAGCGGGCGATATGCCCACGGATGGACGCTGCCGAAAGCCAGTGGGCTCACGACGATCAGAATCAGCAACGCGCCGACGACAAAATGATCGATCGTTCGCAATACTCACCTGGCTCGTTTCGGGGTCAGACCGGGAAACGCTCGAAGCTGATACGGTCGCGGGCGCGGCCGCGTCTTGCGCACGCGCCGCTCAGACCTCTTCGCTGGGACCGTCGTCGGCCGACTCCAGTGAATCCGCGGCGTCGGACGCGTAAGGACCGTAGGTGTCGTATCCGCCGTAATAGCGGCGATAGTACTGGTAATGCTGGCTGTTAACGTCAACCTGGTTGAGTAAGACTCCGAAGACTTTGGCCCGCGCGAACTCCAGGCGCGCGTATGCCGCCTTGACGTGCTGTTTGGAGGTCTTCGATGAGTTCACGACCAGCACCACGCCATCGACCATTGTCGACAGCAACATGGCATCGGTCACCGGAAGGATCGGCGGCGAATCGATCACTACAACGTCGAACTCACTGGTGAGCTGCGCCAGCGTGTCGCGCATTTTGTCCGAGCCGACCAATTCCGACGGATTCGGCGGTATCGAGCCCGCGCTCAGGAACGACAGGCTGTCGATATCGGTGGTGCGAATCAGGTCGCTCACATTGCACGCGCCCGCCAGCACCTCGGTCAAGCCCGCCAGATTCTCAAGCGCGAGAACTTTGTGGCATCGTGGCCGCCGGAGATCAACGTCGATCAGCAATACCCGCACACCCGTATGGGCGAACACCACGGCGGTGTTCAGCGCGCTGACGGTCTTGCCTTCAGAGTTCGACGCGCTGGTGAAAAGTATCGTCTTGGGCGGCGCACCGGCTCGCGACAGCATCAGCGCGGTGCGCAGCGATCGATACGCTTCGCCGACCACCGAGTACTGGCTCATCGAACCGGCAAGCTCGCGACTCCCCATAATAGCCGGCGTGTGGTCTGCTCCATTGCGCTTTGCGATCGCGCGAGTTTCATGGCGCGAGAAGGCCGGCACCGCCGCCAGGTTCGGCAGCCGCAGGTATTGCTCGACTTGTTCGGGCGTCTTGAGTGTCTTGTCCTGGTACTCGATCAGGAAGGCAAGGCCGATTCCGAGCGCCAGCCCGAACGTGATCGCCTGCAGGAGGGCCATCTTGCGATGGGGTCCCGACGGACCGCCCGGCACCTGCGCATCATCGACGACGACGGTGTTGGACGATTGGCTTTCAGCCGCCAGCCCGAGATCCTTCATTCGCTGCAGTACGCTGTTGTACAACTCGCGGTTGGTATCCACCTCACGCTGAAGGATCGCGTATCCGACTGAGGCATCGTTGACGCTGAGCGCTTGCGAGCGCTGGCGGCTCATCTCGTCCTGAAGATCCGCCTCCTTGGTCTTGGCGGCGTTGAAGGCGGCGATTATCCCGGCCGAGAAGGTTTGGATCTCCTCGTTGTAACTCTGTTGGAGCTGGTCGATGCGCGCCTTGGCCCGCACCATCGGCGGATAGTCGGGCTTGAATTGCTTCGCCATCGCGACGTAATCGCTCATCGCGGCATCCAGTTGCGCCTTCACCGGCGGGGTGGAAGAAGCGGAGTTGCCGTTGCTGTTGCTGGACGGGAGTTGTTGCGGCAGTTGGTTTTTGCGGACCTGATCGACCTCGGCTTCCAGCCCGATTCGAGCGACCTGCGCGTTGGTGAGTTCCCTGCTCAAATCCGAAAGACGGGCGATGACGACCGTTTCTTTGCCGTCAACCGACATCAGGCCCGGCACGATTCCCTTGTCGCGGCGATAATTGTTCAGCGCCAGTTCCGATTTCTCGAGCTTCTCTTTCAGCTCGACCAGCTTGTCGCGCAGGAAACGCTCGGCTTCCGCATTGGCCTGCGTGCGCAGCTCGATCCCCTCGCGGATGTACGCGTGCGCGTGCGCATTGGCGAGCCGCGCCGAAAGCCCCGCGTTCGGAGTCGTGAAAATAATCTTCACCAGGTTGGTGTTGACTATGGGCTTGATTTCAAGGCTGCCCAGGTAGCTGCCGATCGCGCTGTCAATGGAATTCGCCGGCGCCGGCTTCGTCTCCGGCTTGGTCTCTGTCCAGCTCCCCAACAACCCCTTGCCCGGCTTGCGGTTCTTGCCGAGAAAGACCGGATCGTTCGCCAGCCCCTCAGCCGTGACCACGTTGGCGGCAAGGGTGCGGCTCTTCAGGATTTCGCACTGCGTCTTGAGAAAGTCTTCGACCGAATCCCAATCGCTGCTCGCTGACGAAGCTCCCCCTCCCTGCGCGCCGCCATGACCTTCGAGCAGCTGCGGATTGCCCGGCCTGAGCAGAATCGTCGCATCGGCCGTGTACAGCGGCGTCAGCATCGAAACCCGGATCGCAACGATTACCAGAATGGCGGCGGTGATCGACAGGATCATCCAGCGATGCTTCCTTACGGTGATCCAGTAGTTGAGCAAGTCGATCGATCGCTCATCCTCGTCGTGCAGTTTCCCGCCAAACGAGGTGTCCATGACTTCAGCGTCGATCGGATGCGTGCGCCGGATGAAATATGGCGATGGTTGGGTCATTTTTTTCTCGTCTCAGAAAGCCGGCAGTGGTACCGCCATGCGGGTCAGGATGTTGTAAACAACGTAGGGGCCTATCTTAAGGTCGGAATACGGAACATCGATTACGTCGTTGGCGCGAACCGGAATGTCCGGATCGGCGCCAGTGGCAATCTTGTCCAGGTCCACCGGAATCGATATTTTGTTACCGCTCGCATCACTACGAATCAGGGTTGCCGAACTAGGCGCGCCCGCGTACATCGCCCCGCCCGCCGACCCCACCGCGCCCAGCACGGTCAACCCGGAACCAACCTGGAAAAATCCCGGATGGTAAACCCATCCCGTGACCATCACGTTGCCGCCGCCCGGAACGATCAACACGTCGCCTGGCCGGACCGGCATATTCAGGTAGCGAGCGCTGCCATTTAGCGCACTACTCTTGAGCGGAATCACAACCGCCGGTCCGTTGCTGATATTTCGCTCGAGCGAGGCCATCGTGAGTTCCGTTTTTCCCTGCTCGGGATGCTCCGGCTGCGCATTCTGAGGTATCTGCGACTGGTCGGCTTCGCCAACTTTGGGATGCGGTTCCTGAGCTTCGGTTAGCGAAGCGGCGACCCGAGCCAGCTGCCTTTGCCCGCCCTTCACCTCGGGAAGAATCACGATCTCGTCGGCAGCTTCGGCGGTCAATCCGCCAGCCTGCGTGATCGCATCCAGAATCGATACATCGGAGCCCGTCAACGTGATCAGACCCGGAGTGCGCACCGCACCAACCACCGCGACCTGCCGGCTGCGATATTCCTTGATAAAGACGTCCACCTGCGGACTGTACATGTACTTGCCGAGCGCTGCTTTCAACTGGTCGGAAAGTTGCGGCTCGGTCAGACCGCCAGCCTGAACGTCCCCGATAAGCGGAAGCGAGATCTTTCCATCTCCGCCCACTCGAACCATCCGCTCTTTCAAATCGTCCACGCCCGGAACCGTGATCTCGATCACGTCGCCGGGGCCGATTGGATAGTCCAAACTCTCCAGCGCCACCGACCTTTTTTCCCACAGCGCCTTTAGTCGCGCCTGATTGGTCTCGGAATTTGCCGCGCTCGGCACCTTAGTGTCAGAGGCCAGACCGGGCGCGGGCGCGGAGTCCGGTGCTGCGGACTCAGCGGACTCAGGTTGCGTTCCGGACGAGCATGAGGTCAACGCTATGGCGACAAACGCCGCAATGCCGATCGTTCTGAAACGAAATCCGATTGTAGTCAGCCTCGTACGCAGTTTTGAAAAAAAAGAATCCATCGAAGTTGGTTTCGCGCTAATTGTTGTCGCCTGAACCAGCGCCGGAGCCGCCCGTCTCCCGCTTCGATTGCACGTGCGAGATTTTCGACGGCGCCGCAGCCGTCGTCACTGAGCTATCAGCCGCGGTCCCCTGCGTCGCGACTGCAACCGGGGGTGCATGGGGCGCGAGCCCCCAGTTCACGGTCAGTCCCCGATCCCCGATATACGACATCACCCACTGACCGGGGCAACCGAGTTTGTATGCCCCCGGAGTGAGATTCGAAATAGCATAGCCGCCATGGGCATCGGAGACCGCTTTTCCAGCGTCGACGCCCGCCGAGTTTACGACCGAAATGGTGACACCGGAGACCGGTTCACCGCGGTTGTTCAAAATCCTGCCGACAAGATCGGCGCACGACGCCGGCGCACCGCCGATCAAAATGACCCACGATGCCACCAATGCCGCCGCGGTATTTGCCGTTCTTATCGTCGGCTCCTCCTGATGCTCCCCGAGAGCGGTATTCCTGAGCGCGGGCACGCGTCCGCCATCCCTTAGGGACCCTATTCGTCGGCGTCTCTAAGCCTTAACTGGGCGCACTTTACGCACTCCCCTAACGTTCGATTACCGGTATCGTCGCTTTCCCCTGTATGGTTGAACAATCAGCGGCGCCGGCCGGGCCGAATCACAAATCCTGGACCATTTGCCGAGCAATTCGATACAAAATCACGAGCTTGCGTCGATCGACTGGATGCAACGTGCATGAGCACGAGATCTTGTGATCTTTTTCTCAATGAAATCAATCCTGCATTAAATTGTTACATCAGGACCAGAATTTGAGGGTCTGACCTGCCGCTCGCCATAGTAAGCAACGAGATCGCCAATCTTTCGGCTCTCCAACCTGCGATGCTTACGGAAGTCTAGCCATCGGAGAACCCTAAGACAAGGCAGCGTAAGCGTCGCCAAACTAAATTAACGGCATGGAAACGACTCTTACCTAACGTTTCCGCGACGATTCTGGCTGTTTCCGGGGCCTGACTCGCAGGCTGGAAAACCTCCATGCACGCATAAATTTCAAAATTCTGGATGAGGTTGGGGACCAAATCAGCCAAATCGGCGCCTCGCGGCCCAGAGACCCTTGATCGCGGGCCCCTTCAAACTGGATCGATTTGATGTGTACAATCGCCGGTCCGGTGTATCCGCGCACCAATCCGATGCCTGTCAAATTGTCGAAATCACGCGCGAGAGAGCATTACCTTGACTCCAGAAATTGAGGATCGGGTCCGCACCACAATCATCCGGACCTTCAATCTGTCGGCCGAAGATGGAATGAGAGAGCTTCGCATGGGTAACTTGCCCGGCTGGGATTCGCTCGGCCACATGCGCCTGGTGGTGGAGCTGGAAGAGGAGTTCGGAGTAAGTTTTCCCACCTACCTCCTGCCCGAGATCCTGGACCTGGATTCGATCGTTCGCGAAACTCTGAAGCTTCAATCGGAGCGATGAGACGCCACGGTTCAATGACTCATTCGATCCGGCTCAATAAAGACATTCCGCCTGAACTGGTAGAGGAGTTCCTCAAGAAACTTTCGTACGTATCCGAGTCACTATCCACCTATGACCTGGATCCGGCGGCGCGCGATAGCGTCAGCTTCGAGCTTCGGCCTGGACATGACGAGCAATCCAAGTTGGTATCCAGCCGGATCCGCGAGGTCGCGGACAAGCTATGCAAGGGACGCCGCCAGCCGAAGATCAAAGTATTAGTCAATCGGAAGGATCGAGATATCTCATTCAGCTCGGATCCGCATCCAATCCTGGAATCGATGGATGAGATTCACAAATACGGCGAAGGCTGGTTCGGGTTCGGTCCCCGGCTGGTCGAATTGATGAATCTGTTCGACCGCGACGTGCGGGCGATCGCCGATCGGATGCCCGCCGTTCCCCATCAGTTCCCGACCTTGATCGGCGCCGACGTTATGGATCGTTGCCGCTATCTGCGCTCGTTTCCTTCGGCGCTGACGATGGTTTCGCATCTGCGCGAAGACCTGGGAGCTATCCAGGATTTCGCAAAGGTGGCGGCGTGGAATGGCGAGCATTTGGTCTGCGATCCGGCAAGCTTGAGCACTATCCAATGCCTGCTCGCGCCTTCCATCTGCTTTCACTATTACGCGTGGCTGCAGAAACGCACTATCGATACGACTTGCGTTACGGCGATAGGAAAGTGCTTCCGCTTCGAATCGAAAAGCATGGCGGGACTGGAAAGATTGTGGGACTTCACAATGCGCGAAGTGATATTTGCCGGCCCCGGCGAATACGTACTCGATCAGAGGCAGAGAGTAGTGGACGAAACGGTCGGACTACTCGACAAATGGGGATTGGCGTACGAAATAAAGAGCGCGACCGATCCATTTTTTATCGAAGACTACGCCGCGATGACGGCGTTTCAGTTGGCTTTCGATTTGAAGTTCGAAATCCTCGCGCCGCTCCCATACAAACACAAGGACCTCGCAATCGGATCGTTCAATTATCACCAGGATTTTTTCGGCCGTTCGTTCGGCATCTCGGGTAAAAGCGGCGAGCCGATCCACACCAGCTGCGTCGGCTTCGGGCTCGAACGCGTCGCGCTGGCGTTTTTGGCGCAACATGGGATGGATCCCGCGAGATGGCCCGCCGCCATCGCCGGCGAACTGCAAAATCGCTGGTAGGCGCAGCGCCGAAGCCCATCGCGACTGTCAGAGCGCGACTATCAGAGCGACTATCAGGGGTAGTCAAATGGCTAATCAGACCCGACAACCTCGAGAATGGATTGTACGCCCCGGCGAGGCCGCCGACCTGCCTAAAATCGAGCCGCTATGGGTAGCACTCTACGAACATGAGAAAGAGTTCGGGCTTGAATTAAACATCCCGCCCGGCGCGTTCAAGGACTGGTCGGCCGCGATGAAGGCGATGCTGGGACGGTTCGCGTGCCTGTTTGTCGCGGACCATAAAGGCGAAGTGATCGGGTTTGTCGGCGGCTGGCTTAAAACGCTACCCCCATATCATGGAGGAGTTCCGGCAGGATTCCTGTCCGAAATGTACGTAAACGAAAACTACCGGAGTCAGGGTATCGGCCATATCCTGCTCGAGACCGGCGCGCAATTTTTCTACAAACAGGGTATCAATCGAGTTGAGGGACAAGTGTTGGGCAACAATGTCCGTGCCCGCGAAGCGTATAAAAAATGGGGCTGGACCGAGGAGTACATCAAGATCATCTGGCGCCCGCGAGCGAGCTGACCGCAAGCGCTAACTTGGTCGCAAAGTAATTGACCACACAAACGAAAATATAGGTAGTCACGCGGCTTAAGAGCTCACGCTGCCGCACCGAGCCGATTTTCCGGACCACGGCGAATTTCTCCTTGTTGGTCCGGTACCATAGATAAACGCAGAAACCCAAACCATGCGCGAGACCCCAGATGCCCCAAAACCACCCGATGGAATGCCAGAGTCCTACTGCGAGAAATACCAATAGTAAGTTCAAATAGATATTTACTCTTTTGAAGCCCCATCGGTTGTAAAATAGGTAGTCTCGGCAAACCCGCACGATAGTCATATTCCATCGCGCCCAGAACTCCGAGATGTTCACTTGCCCGAATGGATAGTTGAAACTCGGCGGAAGTTCGACTGCCCAGAACGGTGCCAGACACTCCATCAAGTGGAAAAATCCGGCACTCGACAGATACATGCCCCACGGAGCGGTACCGAAAAGCACGAAAAACTGCGGCCAGCGCGGGACCACATGATCGATGGCGATCGTTGCCCGAGCCAGC
Organism: Binatus sp. (SeqCode); assembly: GCA_041487675.1. Taxonomy (GTDB): domain Bacteria; phylum Desulfobacterota; class Binatia; order Binatales; family Binataceae; genus Binatus. Next base: position 1,811 of record JBGPNU010000017.1, on the reverse strand, counting down.
ACGACGGCGATGATCATTTGCACGATTGCCAGCATCAGCTTTCGCCACCAGTTTCGGTCCACAACCTTGGCAAGGCCTTGCGGCGGTGCGGCGCGGCCGTATTGAGGAAAAAACTCGCTGGGCCGAATGAGCGGCCCGATCAATGTGAATGGAAACGTGATCCAGATTGCGTAGTCGATAAAATTGAGCTTCTTCAACCGCCCCGACCCGAATTCCCACAAGAACGATGTGGTTCGCAGGAGCAGCCACATGTCGTGGTCGGGCAGCGTCCATAAAACTCCGAATGCACGGATGCTGACGCAGTCGAGAAGATGCACACTGCCGGCGAAGAAAATCGCGATGACTGCGAGCATCCCCGCACAAGCGTATGTCCAGCGTTGTTTCCCGAGTTTGGCCGCGAGCGGCGTGACCCGCTCGATTACCCGCGCAAACGCGAATAACAACGCGATCCAGAGCAGATAGCCGAAGAACTGATGCCCATAAACGACGCCCGCGACCAGGAATTCGAGCACCAGGTATCCCATCGGGCGGCGGATCGCCGGCAGACATAAAACAGTGACCGCGCTCGCAATGACGGCGAGTAGCGCGTAGTTGGCGGCAATGAGCATCATCGCAAGATTGGAAGCAGTAGGTATATGGAGCCGAATCGCAAATCAACCCGATTTCCATTTTGAATCCTGATAAAGATATCCGAAACAGCCGCTTTTCCGACCGAGTTCCGAGACACTCATTCCGTTCGGGAGCAACCAGTTGTACCCGGCATGTTTCTATATGCTTCCAATTCGCTCTCTGTTCCTCACCATCAATAGCCTTCCACGATAATCCAGCCCGTGACCGTACTCCCCATCGAAGCCGGCAGTGTCAGCGTCGTCGTGCTGGTGCTTCCCGATGGGCCGTCGTTGGAGGTGATTTTTGGCGTCAGGCTGAACGCGACCGGATAGGTAATCGTCTGCGCGGTCGCCGTCGTGTTCTCGTAGCCGGTGTAATGACCGACAAATCGCTTATAGCTCGAGCCTTCTCCGGGCATCGACCACACAACGGTTCCTGCCGATGTGCCAGTGAGAGTCGTCTGCCGAGTCGAGCCTCCACCTAGCACCGCATAGTTTATTGGAACGCCAATTCTATCGGTCGCACTTACATAGCTATCGCCCGCTGTATCAGACGGCTCGGGAAAGCCATCATAGGAATTGTTTTCAAACTCAATTCCAATGGTCCCGCCGACTTGTATTTCTCCCTTGCTAACATCCACTATCGGGCCGGTAACGCCGCTGGCGTGTAGTATATAGGAGTTCTTGACGCTAAGCATTCCGTATATGCCGTCAATCACGATGGGACTCACGCTCGCACCGTTAGCGGCAAGGAAGCTGTCATCTATCTCGACGGAAGGACTGATAAACTGCGCCATGTTCGAGATTTGAACGGCGGGGAATGCGCCTCCGTTTTCAGTGTCAAGGACCACGTTATCTATGTGAGCGTTACCGATGAGAATCATTCCCCACTGGGTATTGGTAGGCGGCAGCAGCGTGGCGTCTTTCACGCTGAACCCAACCGTTTCTAGGCAAGCTATCCCGCAAGTGATTGTCAGGTTGGTAAGCGGTGTCAGGCCGCCAACAATGTCAATCGGGAGCACACTACCCGTCAAAGTGACATCATCTATCGACCCGCCATAATCGGCGATGTTGTCAAGCATGATGCCATATGAGTTGCCACTAACGCCGACGTTCTTAATGTGTGGCGCGACACCCGTAACATGAATTCCAACTCTAGGTTCGACGTGACCAGCGACGCTGAAATCCCGAAGTATCGGAGTG
>JBGPNU010000016.1:0-19232 GCA_041487675.1 Binatus sp. (SeqCode) | reverse complement strand
TGGCCCACGGCGTCGAACCGCCCCGCAATTGAATCGTCCATCGACGAGGACCGGTTCGTAGTGCGCGTCGATCTGCCCGGGATCGATCCCAAGAAAATCGACGTGCAGGTCGCAGACGGGATCCTGACGGTCAAAGGGACGCGAGAGGAAAAGCGCGAATCGGACAAGGCGTCCGTGTTCCGCCGTGAAATCCGCTACGGCTCATTCGAGCGATCGATCAGTCTGCCCGAGGGAATCAAGGCGGAGGACCTGAACGCTGTGCATCGCGACGGTGTGCTCGAACTCAGCGCTCCGATGCCCAAAGAGTCTGCTCCCAAGGCCGTTAAGATTCAGGTCGAAGAAAAGAAGCCTGATGGCGGAAAGAAGGCTGCCTGATCCGTAAACTGGAGCGGAGTATGCTGTTACTATGGTAACGCGCAGAGGGGCCGATTAGGCGAGATGGCTGCAGTTTTTTCGAGGATACTGTGCCCGATTGACTTCGAGCGTGACTCGATGGAGGCGCTTGAACTCGCGCGCCAGCTGGCGAAGCAGAACTCCGCTACAGTTTACCTCTTGACCGTGATCGGCGCGCCCACCGCCGCCACCGAACTGCCGCCCGTCCCGCTGGGCCCTAATCCTCAACTTGAAGCAATATGCCGCCACCGGTTGGAAGAAATTGCGCGGGAAAAACTGGCGGAAATTTCACATGAGATTTTCGTCGCCAGCGGGAACGCGGCGCCGCAAATTCTGAGTCTCGCCGCTGAACGAGCCATCGACCTGATCGTGATGGGCACGCACGGCCGCACGGGCGTGAAGCACTTCCTTTTGGGGAGCGTTGCGGAGCGCGTGGTTCGCGAATCGCCGGTTCCCGTCTTGACGATCCGTCCCAAGGCCGCCGAGTAAACGAAGTCCCGATTCTATCGACAGGAGTTCTCCCATGCCTTTGCCGTATCGCAAAATTCTGTGCCCGGTGGATTTCGACGAAAACTCTATCGCGGCGCTGGAGACCGCAGCGGAACTCGCGCGGCATTACGACGCCACCGTTTATGTCCTGCACACCGTACCGATGATCATACCGCCTACTTCGATGCCCGTGTACGTAGATCTCTACAAGGGACAGGAGGACACGGCACGCAAGAACCTTGTGGAACTCGCGCGCAAGCATCTGGCGGGAATCAAATACGAGATCATGGTCAATATGGGCGAACCTGCGGGATCGATTCTCAAGGCTGAACGCGGGATCGGAGCGGATCTGCTCGTGATGTCCACGCATGGCCGCCGCGGCTTCTCGCGCTTCTTTCTCGGCAGCGTAGCCGAAGTCGTGCTGCGCGAAGCTCGCTGTCCGGTGTTGACTGTCCGCCACAGCGCACCTCAGAAAGATTTTGTGGGCGCCTGGATGACAAGTAGTCCAGTGACCGGGAAACTCGACGAAAAACTCTCGACGATTCATGCAAAGATGATCGAAGGCGGGTTCCGGAGCATCCCGCTCGTTCAAGACGGTCGCGTCGTAGCTATTCTCACCGACGGCGATATCCGCTCGTATGTGGGACATTTCGACGATACGCCGGCCAAACAAGCGATAACCCAAGCGCTTGTGACGGTCGGACCCCAGACACCCATTCGCGAAGCCGCACGTATTATGCGCGAGCGAAAAATCGATGGATTACCGGTCGTCGAGGACGGCCGCCTGGTTGGAATGATCACGACCACCGATGTGCTCGAAGCGACAACCAGCGAGGGATGAGTCGAGGCTCCGGGTAACGTTTCGTCAGGCTGCGTTACTCGTCCCGCATCTGATTCAGTTCTTCGGGCGGAGTCCAGATATGACGCGACGGCTCGTCGATGTCCCCTTCGCCGGGGCGCCTCCGCTCGTTCCGCTTCTTCTGGCAATCGATGCAATACGCGGCAAACGGCACGGCTTTCAGCCGCGCAATCGGAATCGCTTGCTTGCATTTCTCGCAGATTCCATAAAGACCCCGTTCGAGCCGGCTAAGCGCGGCATCTATAGCCTTCAGCCGGTATTCGTCCCGTTCGATTAGACCGGCATCTGTCTCCACGTCTTCGAGCGAACGGGCCACGTCCAACTCGTCGGCGGGCAGTTCCACCGCGTCCTCTTGCTCCTGCATGCGGAGCACCCGTACTCGAGCGAGCGTCTCCCGGCGCGCCCGCGCCAACACCTTGCCCAGATCGATTAGTCGTCGGGCATTGTACTCGATTCGCCGCGATGTCTTGGTTTTCCCGCCGGTCCTGGATTCCATAGAGATTCTCCGAACTGCTGGTGAATTGTCGTCCGCAGAAAGATCAAGCAATTCGCGGACCAGTTGGACTCGCAAATAGAGCCGAAGGAACTTGTCAGGTGTATCGAATGGCGTGGCGCGATCGGATGCACGATATTGGGTCTCGTGGTCACCTGATACCGCATTCGATGCCGCGAAGCCGGCGCAAAATGCCAATCAGGCGGTTCGAAGCCCAAGTTTTCCGATGGCACGAAAGCCGCTAACCCTTTTCAGTTAGCAATAGAGATCGCCCGGCAATCGGACCGGGGACTGACACCTCATGTACGAAGCGGAATACAAGACCAAATTGATGTCGCCTGCGGCCGCAGTGGAGTTGATCCCGTCGCGAGGCACCCTTTCGATGGGCATGGCGATCAGCGAACCGCCCGCCCTGTTGGGGGCGCTCGAGAATCGAGTAAAGGCCGGCAAGATCGAGGAGCTGCGCGTTTACTATTCGCACTCAGTCACCGCCGCCGCCGTCACGATTCTCAAGTACGAATACATGAACGTCATCAAGCCGCATCCATTCTTTCCGACCATCATTGAACGACGACTCTTTGAGCAGGGCCAACAGGACAATCGGCGCGTCGTCTTCTATATGCCGGGCAATTTCAGCGCCATGCCGCGGGTGCTGAACGAGATAGGAATCGACGCATTCGTGATGATGGTCGCGCCGATGGACAAAGGCGGATTCTTCAGTTGCGGCACCAACGGCGACTACACAATCCCGACCGCACGAACCGCAAAGAAGCTGATCGTCGAAGTCAATCCCAGGATGCCGCGGGTGTTCGGCGACTCGTCGGTGCACATATCGGAAGTCGCGGCCATTGTCGAAAGTGAAAGTCCGCTGTTCGTGCTGCCTTCCCGGCCGGCGACGCCATTGGACCAGGTGATCAGCAAGCACATCGTGGAGATGATCCCGGACCGCGCGACGCTCCAAGTAGGAGTCGGTGGAGTACCCGGCGCGGTATGCACCGCCCTGCACAGCCACAAGGATTTAGGCATACACACTGAGCTGATGATGCCGTCGCTCGCGGCCCTGGTTCAGTCCGGCGCCGTCACCAACAGGTACAAGAACCTGAATCGGTACAAGAACGTGTACACCCTGGCGGCCGGCGACGAGCCTTTCTACGAATTTCTCAATGACAACTCGAGCATGGAGGCTCGCCCCGTTGACTATGTGAATGACCCGAACGTGATCGGACAGAACGATCGCGTAGTCTCGATCAATGCGTTCCTCGAGGTCGGTCTTGATGGCGAGGTCAATTCTGAAGCGATCATGGGCAAGCAGTACAGCGCGCCCGGCGGCCAGTTGGATTTCGTGCGCGGCGCTCAGCTATCGAGGGACGGCAAATCGATTCTCGCTGCGTACTCGACCGCGGGCAAAGGCGCCATATCGCGCATCGTCCCAAAGATTGAAGGACCCACCACCGATCCAAGAACCGATACACAGTATGTCGTTACCGAGTATGGGGTGGCTTGCCTGACCGGCAAATCGACCGCGCAACGAGCCGAGGCGCTGATTGCAATAGCTCATCCAAAATTTCGCGAAGACCTTCACCGCGGCGCGCGGCAATTGGGTTACCTGTGAAGCTCTGGCTGGTTGTAAGATTGGCCGCGTCTGTGTGGTAGCTCTGAGGCTGGAGAAATTAGCATGAAAGAACTGAGAGTTCGCGATGTGATGACGGCGGATGCCACCACCCTTAAACGCAACGACAAGCTCACCCTGGCCGACGACATCATGCGCCTCGGGCGGATTCGCCATTTGCCCGTTGTCGATGATGACGGTCAGCTCCTCGTCGGCATCGTAAGCCAGCGCGATCTCTTTCGCGATGCGCTCGCCCAGGCGCTTGGCTATGGCAGGCACGCTCAGCGGCAGATCCTTGGCACTCTCGCCGTCAAAGAAGTGATGACCAGCGATGTAGTCACCACCAGCCCGGATACCTCTCTGGTCGAGGCAGCACGACTTTTGACAGAGCGGAAGATCGGCTGCCTTCCGGTTGTCGAGAATGGGCGCCTGGTCGGCATCCTGACTGAGGGAGACTTCGTCGCCCTGATCGCGCGCGGCGGCCTGTAACATGCGCAGCTCTGATCACCCGGCTTACTAAAGCCGCAAGCTACTGACCCATCGGACCCTGATAGACCTCGCCGAAGCGCAGTCCAAGCTCGCCTGGGATCGCGAGGTTGGCGTCGCGATCGCTGCGGATGCACACCACCGCGGGACCGCTGGACTCGCGCGCGCTGCTCAGCGCCGCTTCCAGGTCTTCCATCCGCTCGACGTAGAAGGACTCGCATCCCAACCCCTCGGCCACTTTGTCCCATCGAATCGTTCCCATCGCGGTGCCGAAGGTCTTTCCGTAGAGCCGCCGCTCGTTGGGCTCCTCCATCGTCCAGGAACCTTCGGCGAAAACGACGGTCCTGACCTTGAGACCTTCGCGAGCCGCCGATTGCATCTCCATAAAGTTGAATCCCGCGGCGCCGTCGCCGGTTACGCATACCACTTCGCGCGCGGGACTGCCGAGCTTTGCTCCGATTGCGGAGGGAATCCCGGTGCCGAGCATCCCCAACTCGAGGATGTTGAGATACGAGCGTGGTCGCGTCGGCGGCAGGAACCAATGCGACCATAGCGAGGTATTGCCGCCATCGGTGACGTAGATGCTGTCGGCGCCGAAGACCCTGCCGATCGTTTGCAGCGCGTGCGCAGGATGGATTCCAGGTCCGCGCCACCCCGCGGTCTTCGCGAAACACTTCTCCCGCCAGGCGCGGCTCGCTTCCTGATAACGCTTGAGATCCTCACCGCTTCGCGAAGGCAACCGCTCGGCCGCGAGGATCCGATGGAGTCCCTCGAGCGCGTCTTTTGCATCGGCAACGATTCCGAGCGCGAGCGGCCGCGTCACCCCCATGTTGCGCGGATCGATATCGATCTGGATGAGCTTGGTGTGCGAAGGATCGCCCCAGTATTTGTCATAAGGAATGTCGAGGTTGCCGATCCGGGAACCCGCGACCAGGATAACGTCGGCCTCGCGCCGCGCCATGTCCGCGGCGGGGCTGTATGTATAGAGGAAGTTCGCATGATCGAGCGGCAGCGCCGATCGCCCCGCCATCGTGCCGAGCATCGGACAATTGAGCAGCTCGACGATTTTCAGGATCGCGTCGTTGGCGTTGCCGCGATCGATGCCCGATCCGCCGAGTATCAGCGGCCGCTTCGCGTTCGCGAGCATTTTGGCGGCGGCCTCGAGCTGCGCCTGCGAAGCATACGGACCCGCCGCGCGATAATTTTCCGGCGCCAACAGCCGAACCGTGGCATCGTCGCCGGTCGCGTACATCACTGGAGCCGGTACTTCGAGATGCACCGGCCCGGGCCGTCCGTTCCACATTTCGCGAAACGCCATCCGCGTCACTTCGGGAATTCGCTCCCACGCCAGGATCGGCCCGCTCCACTTCGACACCGTCTTGAAAACTTCCAGTTGATCCTGACCCTGGAAGGTTGACGGTGGCGATGGATAGACGTTGGCCATGCGATGCTGCGCGGTGAAGACGACGACCGCAACGCCTTCGTGCCGCGCGGTGATCACGCCGGGCAACAGATTGGCGGAGCCGGGACCGGGATTGCCGAGCACCACCGCCACCTGGCCGCTGGTCTTGTACAACCCTTCCGCCATGTGAACGCCGGCGGCTTCGTGCCGGACCGGAACAAATCGCACCCCGTACTCGTCCAGCTTCGCCAATATCGGATCGACTTCAGGGCACGGCAGTCCGAACATGAACTTGACGCCCTCGGCGACCAGACATCTCAACAGAAGCTCCGCTCCAGTGATTTCGCTCATGGGATCCTCCCGGATGGAACATCGACCCTACGAGACGATTGGTAGCACGTATGGTGCCAGATGCGGCAACGCCGACCCCGTGTTCGGGGCCGGCGTTGCCGGTTATGCTCAGTCGTGTTGGCGCCTGCTACTTCAGATCCCCCGACGCCGGCCCGTTGGTCGGTATCACGGTGCCGGCAGTGACTGGGCCGACGGTCCAAATGCCGGTGCCCGGATCGAACAACTCCGAGAAGTCATTCGGCGCATTCACACTGCACGTTACCGAGTTGGCCGTCCCAACTACGAACGAGGTCAGATGTCCTTGGGCGCACTCGCCGCCCATGACGATGAAGTCGCCGCTGTTGCTACCCACTCCGACGAAGCCCGCGCCCATACCGCCGCGCGACTGGTTCATCGCGCCAGTGGCAGTGAACGTGCCCTCCGCTCCGGTGCCCGGGTCGAAGATGTCGACCGATCTGGTCGTGGTCTGCTTGAGGCTGGTCACCACCACGCAGGTGGATGGCAGCGTGCCTGCTTCGATATCGATGCCGCCAAATGGCATCGCTTTGCCCGACAGCGTTCCCCCGGTCCACAGCACCGTGCCGTGACCGGCGCGCTTGGCGGTCATGGTGTTGGCTTGGGCAGTTCCACCTGTCCCCGCGACAATTCCTGCGGTGGTCGTGTAGGTAAACGTGGCGCCCGTGGGAATGCCGGTTACGGCGAAGGTTCCGTTGTATCCCGCCTTGTTTACGCCGGCGACGGTAACGCCGCCACCAATGATCAGGCCGGCCGGATTCGCTGCGCTGGTGATTGTTACAGTTGTTCCGGCTTCAGCGGCAGACGTAATCGGACTTGGAGCGCCCGCAACCGCGGTCCAAAGGCCGGTGTTCGGATTGTACAGCTCTGCACTGCCCTGCGTCGTGGCGACAACATTGCCGACGGGCGAGCATACGATCGACTCCCCATCGACGCCGCCGGTGGCAAGGATCTGTCCTCCGAGCGGACCGCCCACCGCACCAGGATCGAGCGCGGTCATCTGGAACAACTCACGCTTAGCGGTCATGCTGCCGGTCGCCGTAAACAGCGCGGTGGCCGGGTCGAAGAGGAACGCCTGGGTCGTCGCCGCGGCCAGGAAGGTAAAGTTGTCGCCGCCGGCTACCAGCACCTTGCCTCCGAAGTTGGGGATCAGCGCCGCCGCATGATCCTCGAGGCCGCATTCCACCGTGTCGGCTGCTGAAGTTCCAAAAGCCGTTCCAGCGGCCAATCCCGCGGTCGTGGTGTAGGTAAACGTGGCGCCCGTGGGAATGCCGGTTACGATGAAGGTTCCGTTGTATCCAACAGGGGTTACACCCGCAATTGTAACGTTGTCACCTATGATCAGGCCAGGCGGATTCGATGCGCTGGTGATCGTCACAGTTGTGCTGCTTTCAGACGCAGCCGTAATCGCAGTTGTAATCCCTCCCGGGCAAACCGAGGGAAGCCCGGTGGCGCATATCGTTCCCGCCGCGCATCCCGGAATCGAGTTGGTGGCGGTGAAGCTGTCGGCCAGCGGATCATAAATCTCCGCCGAGTTGAGCGCAGTCTGTCCTGGGGGCGCCCCGGGCGACGGGGTGGTCGCCGTGGTGAGGAACGAGGAACCCGTCGCGCCGCCCACGATCAGCACCTTGCCGTCCAGCGCGGTGCCGGACCCCGAGATCAGCGTCGCCGTCGGACCGGTGCGGGCGATCGCCATCAAGCCGCCGCTGCCCGAGCCGGCCAAGGTAAATGTCTTGGTGCTCTCGTTGTACAATTCGGCGGTTTGCAGCGCGGTGCACTCGAAACCGGAGTTCCCGAAGGTCGCCACTGCGCAGTGCTGGCCGCCCACGATCAGAATCTTGTGATTGGGCAGCGCCACCGGGATCGCGCTTTCGCGATCGGTAACGAGCGTTCCAGTGGTCGCCACCATCAAATTGGTGGTGCCGTCGAAGAACTGCGCGCCGTTGGTCGAATTGCCGAAGCTCGCCAGTGAGATCAATCCGCCCAGCAATGCGCTGCCGTCACCTCCCGCGATTAGAACGTCACCCGCCTGCGGTCCCGGTGTCGGCGTGCTGGTCGGTGTTGCCGTCGGCCCGCCAGTCGAGGTCGCAGTCGGCGTCGCCGTCGCAGTCTTGGTCGCTGTCGCCGTGGCTGTGGCCGTCGCAGTCTGTGTGGCAGTCGCGGTTGCCGTCGCAGTCTGTGTGGCGGTCGCCGTCGGCGTCGCAGTCTGTGTGGCGGTCGATGTCGCCGTCGCGGTCGATGTCGATGTCGCGGTCGATGTGGCGGTCGATGTCGCCGTCGAGGTCGATGTCGCAGTTGCGGTCGCCGTCGATGTCGCGGTCGACGTCGCAGTCGGCGTCGCAGTCTTAGTCGCAGTCGATGTCGCGGTTGCAGTCTGTGTCGCGGTCGCAGTCTGTGTGGCAGTCGCAGTCTGTGTGGCGGTCGCAGTCTGTGTGGCAGTCGCAGTCTGTGTAGCGGTCGCGGTCGCCGTTGCAGTCTGTGTCGCGGTTGCCGTTGCAGTCTGTGTAGCGGTCGCCGTCGCCGTTGCAGTCTGTGTCGCGGTTGCCGTCGGCGTTGCAGTCTGTGTCGCGGTTGCCGTCGGCGTTGCAGTCTGTGTCGGGGTCGCCGTCGGCGTTGCAGTCTGTGTCGGGGTCGGGGTCGGCCCGATTATTCCCCGTCCTTGCAGCTTGACGTGTTGGGGGCTGTTTTTCGCCGAGTCGGTGAACAACAGGCCGTTCTTGTTCTTCACCTTCCCAGTGGCGGTCGGGATAAACTCGACATCAATGTGACATATACCGCTGGCTGGTATCGAAGGACTGCAGGTGTCGCCCGCCAGTTGGAAGGGTGATGCAACCACGATGCTCGTGATCGTAATCGCGGTGGTACTGGAGCTATTGGTGACCGTCACGGTCTGCACCGGACTCGTGACTCCGACAACCACATTTCCGAAGTTGAGCGTTTTGGGATGGCGTAGCAGCTTAGGGAGATGGACTGCGAATACCGTACCATCCGGTTGCGCCAACTCCGATTGCGCCAACGCCGGGCGCGCAAACGCCGCCAACAAAAACAAAAGCGAGAAACTAAGGGCGGCGATTGACCGCGTGAACGACTTGATGCGCATCGAAAGTTTCCTCCAGCAAGGACCCAGAACCGCACGAACCTAGTCCGCACTCTGTAAATTTGTCAAGCGAAAACGATCGAGCGGCGCTGCAAAACGGCGAAAATCGGGCCTCTGGAGGCCCAAATCGGCGCATTCGATGTCAGGAGTTTCCAAAATAAGCGACTAGCTCTTGCTATTTCACAAAAACTTACGCTATTTGGTGAAATCGTGATGGTCGCGCATCTTCCGATCTGATTAGAGTGTGCCTGATAGTACGTCCCGCGATTGCGATCCAGACGTGCTCGGCATGGCGCAAATGCGAGCGACTTGGATTAGGGGCGGACTTAGGTGGGGAACGCTTAAGAAAGGCTATTTCGGCGCCGCGCGGTTTCGATTAGAGTCCGCAGGCGTCGTGAGACAAGGAGGTTTGACAATCGTAGCACATGAAGGGCCCTCACGTATGGGGCGGGCGCAATTGGGGACAAGGATCGCGGATTCTAGACAAGGATTGGGGATTCCAAAAGTTTCTAACTCACTGAATGTTTCGGAGGATGTATGAAAAGGATACTTCTTAGTTTGTTTGTAGCGGGCGGCCTCGCGATGATGGCAGCCCCCAATGCGAACGCGATGAGCGGCTGCGGCACGATGAGCGGCAAAAGCTTCGCATTATCTATCACTGGCGCAGAGTTTTACGACGGCACTGGGCCATTTGCTCCAACTCCGACCCCGATGGCGTGTCTCGGCGTCATCCAGGTTGCCGCAGCTACCGCGCCCGCGGCTTGCGCGATCACCGGCGAGATGATCTGCGACGACAACGACTTCCTCACCGCACCGGCGACATGCACCCCGGGCGGCGCCGGACTGGCGTTCGCTCCGCCGAGCATTCCGGCCCCGACCGTTATTCCGTACACTGGAACCGTTCCGTGCTTCAACGGCACCTCGGCCCAGTTGAGCGGCAGCGTGACGACCAACTCGGCGAACCAAGGCGATCTGATCATCGTCGATTCCTTGACCACGACCTATGACTTCGCGATAAATGACGGGCTCGGCAGCGCGAGCTTCACTGGAACCAGCAGGGCAGACGACACGCAGGGCGGGCACCCCGGGGTTGGCCCCCAGCCGCCGATTCTGGCCATCGACGGCCGGAAGCAGGGAACTGCGGTAACTACCGGCATTGCAAACGTGGTTTGGGGCACACTCCCGTGGAAGGGTGAGACCACCACGTTGGCGGGCGGTGCGAGCACTGCCGATTCGGTGACCGAGGCGGGCGCGTTCGGCTCGAACAGCGGCCTCAATAAAATCATTGATGCCGCGAACGCGGGCGGAACCTTGGCCTTTAACTCCAACAACGACTGGCTTTACAACGTATCGGCCGTTCTCCCCGGCCAGCTTTGCCATTACGTCCTGAAGCACGAAGCCCCCAGCCCGTTCGCGGACGGAACCTCGAACGTGTCGGCGGTTCTCAACCAGCCGTACTCGGGCGTTTGCGCGTATGTCAACATCGCCGGCGCGTTCTCATTGAGCACGGTGCTCTTCGGCGCAACCAACAATAACAGCTTCTCGATCACCACGGGCACCGCATCGGCGTCCAGCGCCGGTGTGTACGGTCTGCCCAATAGCGCAGGCATCCTGGTGTCAGCCCCCGCGGCCGACCCTCCGCCGACCCTGCCGGTCACCCAGGTGGTCGCGGTGCCAAGCGTCAAACGGCTCGGGTTCGGCAACTCGACCTCGATTGACTGCATCGTTTCGCTGACGAAGGTCAATGCTCCCGCAAGCAACTTCTCGTCAGTTTGCACCCTCAGTCAGCCGGCATCCGCGCAGAACGATCAGCCTGGACTGGCGGGCGGCCTATCGTTGGTTTCCGGACCCGGCGCAGATGATGTGTATCCTGGTTATAGCGGGGTCGCCCTCCCGCTTCAGACGGGCGTCATCCTGATGACCTGCTCGGCGAAGCCCTCGGTAACCGGAAACAGCATCACGGTAGCCTCGCCGAATTGCCCCACGCTCAACGGCAGCGTCATCGTAAACAACTAGTAGTCTCCTGACGGTGACTCAGTAACCGAACGGCGGGCCCGAAAGGGCCCGCCGTTTGCAATCCCGGGCCTCAACGCTCCAAGCCGATGCGAAGGAATGATATGAAGAGGATGAAGGGTGGCCTTGCGCTCGCGGCGCTCTCGTTTGCCCTGCTCGGCGTGACCGGATGCGCGAATCTCCAGCCGCCGGCGCCCGCGCCGGCGCGGGCGCCGGAAGAGGTTCACGCTACCGTGCTGCAGTCGGCGTTGGTGCTGTCAATCTACCACCCCGACACGCGAACCATGTACGTCTGGGTCGGAGATCCGCGTCCGGTCGCAAAGCGCCCATGGGGTTGCATTGAGATTCAACTAAGCGACAACCCGAGCGACGCCCCCAAGACCCAGATTTGCCCCGGCAGCGCGCCTGCGAGCACACCCACAATTCCTCCCGGCACGCCAACAATTCCTTTCCACCCGCTTGCCGGCCCGCCTGCGAGCGCTCCCGCCAGCCCGCCCCCGAGCGGTCATTGATTAGCGCGAATGGCAGAACTATGGTCATCGCAAGAATGAAAACAGGGTGAGTGTAGCGATGAGATTAGAGACAAGCACCACGCGAACCTTTCGCTTTGGGCTGCTGGCGATCGCGGCGCTGATCATCTTGATCGGTTTCGCATTTGCGCGGCACGTCGCCGTTGCGCGTGCGGATAGCGATGACGGATCGGAGGATGCGGCCGGCGCATCATCGGTAGCCGATCAACCCGATCAGGACGCGGCGAGCGACGCCGCCGAGCAGGCGCCGAGCGCAGCCGACGCCAACCAGCCGGAGCACGATGCCGCGGAGGCGGCAGACGAGGCGCTCGACTCGGCGAAAGAAGCGCGCGATCAGCTCGAAGGCGACGACGCGGCGCAGGATAAGATCGATGCCGCCAATCAGGCCGTCGCACAGGCGCGAGCCGCCAAGGATGCCGCCGACGCGGCAGCGCAAAAGGCGGATCAAGGCGTGGGCGAAGCCCAGGGCAATTGAGAGATCGGCAGCTCGCCGCTGGCTCATTTCGGACCAGGGGCGATGCGTGAAGCGGCAGATCGTCCGGTCAGTTAACCTCTAAACTTTTAATTCCGTCATCACCTTTAGTTCCGTCATCCCGAGCGTAGTCGAGGGACCCCGGATCCGAGATTCCTCGACTCCGCGCGCATCCTCGCGCCGAAGGTGGGCGGTCGTGTCGCAATAGCGGCCGATTGCCGGAATATGTTGAAAAAACCCGCAAATCTTCCGAATCTGGGCGGATAAAAGCCAAGAAACAGTCAAAATCGCCAATCCGAATCGGCGACGCGCCAGCGCGGTGCAGGTCCGAGACTGTCCTAGGGCGTCAAATATCAGCATTAGTGGATTTGATTGCCTTTTGACTGGATCAAATCCTCTCAATGAGCTATTTCTTCGCCTTATATCGCTCTGAATGGCGCAATTCGACTGCTAGATGATTTGGATTCGAGCGTCAGGATTTACCAAGGTCGTCGATTGAAGATGGCAAACGAGAGCCTTAACGATACACGGCGGTCCAATGCGCCGCGCCGCGCGGTGCTGCATTTGTTAACTGGCAGTGTATTCGGCGGCGCGGAGGAGCACGCACTGTCAATCCTGACCGCGATGAGCGCGCACGGATTCGAGCCATGTCTGGCGGCGCCGGGCGAGCTAATTGCGGCGATGGGGCCGGGACTTTCCGCGGCAGGGGTAAAATGCCTGCCGCTTGAGTTTTCGTCGCGGCTTGACGTGGCGGCGGGGGCGCGCCTGCTGCGATTCATCCGACGCGAAAATATCGCGCTTCTGCATTGCCATCTGTTCACTGCCAGTTTAGTCGGCGCCGGGGTCGCGCGGATGGCGGGCGTCGGCGCGGTGCTCGAGACCTGTCATGGTCCCGAGGTCTGGCGGATGGGAAAAGGGCTGCGCGGCCGCTTCTGGGTGGATCGGCAGGTCGGACGGCTGGTGGACAAGTATATCGCGGTGTCGCACGCCGCGGCGCGCCATTTGAGCGGAACCAAGGGAGTGCCGCAGAGCAAAATCCGGGTCATTCACAACGGGCGCGACCTGGACCGTTTCGCTCCAACGGATACGAATCGGCGCGCCGCGACTCGCGCTCGGCTGGGGCTCGGCGATGAACCGGCGATCCTCACGCCGGCGCGGCTGGACGATCAAAAGGGACATCGGCATCTGATCGATGCGCTGGCGATCCTCGCTCCGCGGCGGCCAAAGCTGGTCACGCTGCTGGCCGGCGAGGGTCCGCTGGAGCAGACCTTGCGTGCGCAATGCGCGGCGCTGGGGCTGACGGACCGCGTGCGATTCCTCGGCTACCGGCGCGACGTGCCGGAGCTGCTCGAGGCGGCCGACCTCGTGGTGCTGCCATCGCTGTACGAGGGTCTCCCGCTGGTGGCGATCGAGGCGCTCGCGGCGGGACGCCCGATGGTCGCTACGGAAGTGGACGGGACACCCGAGGTAGTGATCCACGAAAGAACCGGGCTGCTCGCGCCGCCCGCGAATCCGGCCGCGCTGGCGGCGGCGATTGAGCGAGTGCTTGACGATCCCGCGCTGGCGTCGCGGCTGGCCTCGGATGGACGCAAATTCGTGCAGGAAAACTTTGCATTGCAACGGCAAATCGAACAGACGGTCGCGCTCTACTCCGAGCTGACCGGACTGTGGAGGGAAGGCGAAGCCGCCTGAGAGGGGGGCGCGTCGGGGGACGCACGATGCTCGTGGGGGTCTTTTATATCAGCGCAGGGCTGCTGCTCTACGCATACGCGCTGTACCCGCTGGTGCTGATGGCGCTGGCGGCGGGTCTGCGTCAAAGCGATGAGCGCGCCGCATTGACCGACAGCGCGGATGCACCATCGCTGTCGATAATCGTCGCGGCCTACAACGAAGAGCGTTGCATCGCGCAGAAGATCGAAAACTTCCTCTCCTGCCGGTACTCCGGCGACGCCGAGATGATCGTGGTGTCGGACGGATCGAGCGACCGCACCGCGGAAATAGCCGAATCGATGGCGGGCGAGCGGGTCCGCGTGATTGCGATGCGCTCGCGCGCGGGAAAGGGCGCGGCGGTCAATGCCGGCGCGGCGGCCGCGCGCGGCGAGGTGCTGGTTTTCACGGACGCGAACACCATGTTCGCCGCCGATGCTCTGACCGAGCTGGTGCGCCCGCTGCGCAATAAATCGATCGGGCTGGTGACGGGAGTATCGCGCTACTCGGACGGGACTATCGGGTCGGCGTACCAGCGCTACGAGCAGTGGCTTAAGGGGCTGGAGTCGCGGCTGGGAGTAGTCGCGACGGCCGACGGCGCGATCTACGCGATGCGCAGGAGTCTGTTCAAGGAAATGGATCCGGCGCTCATCAATGACTTCATGCATCCGATTCTGGCATCGCTGCAAAACGCGCAGTCGGTGATGTCGCGCGATGCGGTGTGCTTCGAGGAATTCTCGGCCGCGGGCGAATTCGCGCGGCAGGTGCGGATGGTCTCGCAGGCGGCGGCGGTTTATTTCCGCTTCCTTCCGGAGCTCATCCGCAATGGCTGCTGGCGCTCGATCATGGTGCTTACCTCGCACAAGTTGCTGCGCTGGCTGACTGCTCCGATCCTAGGCATCGCGATATTGGCGACCATGGCGCTGGCTCATCTGGGAGGGATCTACCGGATCGCGCTAGGCGGAGAGATTCTGTTCGCGATCGTCGCAGGATTGGGGCTGGCCGCATGGCGGCGCGGACTGGAGGGGAAATTGACCTTCGCTTACCAGTTTGTGGCGCTGAACTGTGCGCAGGCGGTCGGGCTGTGGCGATGTTTTTCCGGGGAAGTCCCGGTGGTCTGGAAACCGAGAAACCTTTAGGGCGGGGGAATCAGAGTTGAGCGTTGTAGTTTGCAGCGAGAATCGGCGGGCGGATTGGGACGAACTGATCGCGCATTGCGCTGACGCGACCAGCGGCCATCTTTGGCAATGGCGCGAGGTGGTCGGTTCGGCGTATGGATTCGATTCCTTTCACCTGCTCGCTCAAGATGGGCGCGACCGTCCGATCGCCGCGGCGCCATTTATTTTCGTGCGCAGCCTTCTTTACGGCAATGAGCTCGCATCGATGCCTTATATCGACTACGGCGGGGTGTGCCACGCCGACTGGCTGAATTCAGCAGAGCGCGACGCTGCGCAGGCCGAACTGATTGCCTATGCCAGAGTGCTGGCGGGAAAGCTGCGCGCCAAGCGACTGCACGTCCGCAGCTTGCGCCAGCTACAACCGCCATTTGAAGTCAGCACGGAGAAGGTGACGCAGCATCTGGCGCTCGCATCGACGACCGATGAGCAGTTGCGCCGGCTGCCCTCGGAGCGCCGCAATCGGATCAAGCGGGTCGAAAAACTGGGGCTCAGCGTGGACGTGGGTGACCCGACCGAACCGGTGGCGCTGGCCGATTTGTGCGCGGTCTATTCGGAGAACATGCGCGATCTTGGATCGCCTACGCACGGCCGCCGGTTCTTCAGCCAACTGGTCAGCGGCTTGCGCGATCGGCTTTCGTTGATTCGCGTTCGGTGCCACGGCCGCGTGATCGCGGCCGGGCTGGCAATGAATTTCCGCGGCTCGATGACGCTTCCATGGACGGGCGCCACGGCCGAGGCGCGTCCGGTGTACGGCACCAATGCTATGTACTGGGCGGGGATACGGCTTGGCATCGAGTCCGGTTGCCACACCTTCGATTTCGGGCGATCGACCTTCGGCTCAGGCATCTTCGAATTCAAGCGCCAATGGGGCCCGACTCCGGTGCAGCCATATTGGAGCACGCTGTACCTTTCGCCCCGGGCAGCCGCGCCGCGCAATCGCAAGAGCCTGCAGACCATCAGCCGTCTGTGGCGCTACATGCCGCTGGGTGTCGCCCGCACGGTGGGACCGGGACTGCGACGGGGGATCTCAAATTGAGTTCATTGGCGGCATCGCGATTTGGAATCGAGAAGGCTGCGGGCGAGCCCTCGCGGATGCGCCGCCAGGCGTATCGCTTCATCGGCGAGATTCACATTCCAGGACGGATTCGGATTCATCACGTATTTCGCGAAATCAAGGCGCTGAATCTGCCCGAGAGCGGCGTGCGCATGCTCGATGCCGGCACCGGCCGGGGTGACATCGCGCTGCACTGCGCGCGGCTTCATCCGCAGTGGCGAGTGCATGGAATCGATCTGGTCGATGAAAGAGTGGAGCGATCCCGCACGGCCGCGGGAAACCTGGCGCTGCGCAACGTCACCTTCAGCCGCGAGAATCTGCTGAGTCTATCGGCGATAGCGCAATACGACCTAATCACCAACACCGACGTGCTCGAACATATCGAGGATGATCGGGGCGCGATGGCCAACCTCGCGCGGGCGTTGGCGCCCGGCGGCTATCTGCTGTTGACCTTTCCCTCGGTGCCGCAGCGGCGTCATCTGCGGCTGGTCAGGTGGCGCGAGCGCCGAATCGGATTCAAGCCCGAGGACATCGGCCACGTGCGGCCGGGCTACTCGCCCGAGATGATAAACGCGCTCGCGCGCGAGGTGGGGCTCGAGCCGATAAAGACCGTGTGGACGTACGGTCCGTTTGGCAATCTCGCGCACGACCTGTTTTTCGTACTCGGAGATAGCAAGCCGAATCCGCTGGTGTTCGCAGCCGCCCTGCCCTTTCTGCTCGCGCTGAGCTTTCTTGAGCTTCACACTCCGACCCGGCACGGCTCCGGGCTGCTCGCGATTGTTAGGAAACCGGCCAGCCAATGAAGGCAAGCATCTTCGTATTGATGGACGCGCTCGGCTGGGAGTGGATCAAAGACCATCCGTTCCTGAAGGAGGTTGCGCCCTATCGCCGTCCGCTGGATTCCGTGCTTGGTTTCAGCACCGCCGCGATTCCATCGATTCTTACCGGGCGATTTCCGGAGGAGCACGGGCGGCTCTCCTTGTTCCATCGCGCCAACGGGCACTCGCCGTTTCAGAAGCTGAGCTTCATCTGCGCGATGCCGCCGCGGATGGTCGAGAACCGTTACGCGCGCTTCGCGGTCAAAACGCTGGCGCGTCGCATCAATCATCTGACCGGCTATTTTCAGCTCTACGGCGTGCCGCTGAGCTATCTGCCGAAGCTCGACGTATGCGAAAAGCGCAACATCTACGAGCCCGGCGGAATTCCAGGTTCGACTTCGATTTTCGACCTGCTGGAGCGCAGCGGCACATCCTACAAGGCGTACTGCTATCACGACGGGACGGACCAGCAACTGCTCGCATCGATCGAAGCGGACTTACGGGCGGGCGGGGCGAAATTCTATTTTCTCTACCTCGCGGAGCTCGATTATTTTCTGCATCTGCACGCCGATGATCGCGCCGCTGTCGCGCGCGTGCTCGATAGATATTCGGCCGCGCTTGCGCGCTTGCACGAGATCGCGCTCGAGACCTTCGGTGCGGCGGATATTCACGTCTTCGGCGATCACGGCATGGCGCCGACGCTGGCGACGGTCGATATCCAGGCCACGCTGGCGGCGCTTCCGATTAGCGCGCCGGCCGACTACCTGTGCCTGCTGGATTCCACGATGGCGCGCTTCTGGTTCTTCTCCGCTCGCGCCCGCGAATTGGTGACCGCAGCTCTGAAGGAGGTCGATGACGGAAACTGGCTCGACTCCGCAGAGCTCATCAAGCTGCACTCATGGTTTCCAGATGGGAAGTACGGCGACCAGATTTTTTTGACCGAAACAGGAACGGTAATCGCGCCAAGTCACATGGGTGCGCAGGCTCCGGCTGGGATGCACGGCTTCCATCCGTCTGCGCCGCACTCGCGGTCGGCATTCGTGTCGAGCGTCGATTATGGCGACAGCATCAATCAGATCACCGACATATTCGGCGTTATGAAGGCGCACATATGATACACGCAGACATTAGTCACGCCACCTTGATTGTCATGGCGATCGGCGCCGTATGCGAGGAAGGCTACGCGCGGCTGCGGAGAAATTTCAGCCGCTGGCGCGTGCCGAGCGCCATTGTCGACGATCTCGTCGATTATCGAAGCACGGTCAGTTTCCCGCGCGGCGGAATGGTGTTTCTGGAAGGATCGCCGGGCGATCTGTTCGGCTGCGTGCTGGCTGGCTACGTAAAGGTGTACTGCAACGCGGCTAATGGCGCGCGGGTGCTGGCGCCGCTGGCGGGTCCGGGCGACATAATTGGCTACGCCGATTGCGAAGACTGCAAGGGCCGCCGGTCGAAGATATTTGAGACGCAAGCACTGACCAAGTGCTCGATTGCGCTCTTCACACGAGAGCGGGCGGTACGGCTGCTTCGCGCACTTGATCCCGATCAGGCTATCGAGCTCTACCAGTCATTAAATTCGTTCTGGTCGTTAACTCTGCATTGGTGGACAAGTTTTCTTGGCTTGCCGTTCCAGCAGCGCCTCGAAGTCGTGCTGGGTGATCTCGGTCGACGGCTCGGCGTGCACGACAACTGCGGCACGCTGATAATTCCCGAGCTTTCGCAAGCGGATCTGGCAGAGATGATCGCGAGCTCGCGACCGCTGGTAAGCCGGCTTTTAAACGAAATGGAGGAGCGCGGTTTGGTTCAGCGGCGTGGTAAGCAATATGTTCTACTGAAAGGTTGGGATTCCCAGGAACACGGATTCGCCCAGATGCAAAGCCGGCTCGGTGATGAGCCACGCTCTGCGGAGCCGGATGCGCAGCAGCACTATGGCCGGCTTTCGGTCGTCGCCGGGCGGCCCAGGGGTGCCAGGGGCAAGACCACGCTGAAAGGTGCGGCTGGAAAATAAGTTGATGAAAATTGGCACTATTGGGTTCGCCCCCGGCTTAACGCGTACGGGAGCGGCTGTTACCGGAACAATTTTGCTCGCGGTCACAATTTCAATTTCGACGGCCGCATGCGGCTTGTTCAATTCTACGCCGGTGCGGCAAAAAGTTGTCCCCCGCCCGGCGGCGAAGAACGCCGATCCCTACCAGATCGGCCGCGATGATGAGCTCGAGATCATTGTCTGGACGCAGCCGCAACTCAGCGGCAAGGTAGTCGTCGCGTC
>JBGPNU010000015.1:0-19518 GCA_041487675.1 Binatus sp. (SeqCode) | reverse complement strand
CCAACGCCCGCTCGAACAGGAAATTGATCGCTCCGTCAGCACGGGCGCGCTCGGCGAACTCTTATGGGATGGACAAGCGCATCCGATGAAGGCGACAATGCGCGGTTATGGAATCGTGGTTCAACAAGGCAAGATTCGGGATGTTCATCCATTGGGGGCATTGCAGCCAGCGCGGGCTCGAACTGTCGTGGCCGTTGGTCGGAGGAGTCGGCGCGTTGCCGAACTCGCAAGGTGTTTCAGTTGACCAATACCACTCGACGGCAAAGACCTTTAATCCGGAAAAGTGGGACGCTCGCGGCCTCGCGCGGATGGCCAAGCGCGCCGGGATGCAATACGCAGTTCTGACCAGTAAGCATCACGACGGTTTCTCGATGTTCCACACGGCGCACTCTGACTATTCAATTGAGTATTCGCCATTCAAACGCGATATAGTTCGCGAATACACAGATGCGTTTCGCGCCGAAGGATTGAAGGTCGGTCTCTATTACTCGCTGATCGATTGGCATCATCCTGACTATCCGGCGTTTATCGAGTCGGACAAGCCATACAAATGGGGTAATTGGCGCCGCTCGGCGCCGGAGAACTGGGACCGGTTTATCAAGTTCATGTTCGCGCAGATGCGCGAGTTGCTGACCAACTACGGCAAGATCGATTTGCTGTGGTTCGACGGCGGATGGGAGCGCAGTCCCGAGGAATGGAAGTCGCGCGAATTCGTCGAATTGATTCACTCTCTACAGCCCGAGGTCATAATCAATGACCGCATTCCTGGCTATGGCGACTATCAAACGCCGGAACAGGCGGTGCCGCCCCGCGCTCCGGAAGGGCCGTGGGAGACCTGCCTCACGATCAACAACAGCTGGGGCTACAATCCGTCGGACCGGGATCTGAAATCGACGCGGTCGCTGATTCATACGCTGTGCGAGGTCGCCGGCAAGGGCGGTAATCTGCTCCTCAACGTGAGCCCGATGGGCGACGGCGCGATCCCGCGCGAGCATGTCGAGCGTCTCGAAGCGATCGGCGACTGGTTTGGCCGCAACGGCGAAGCAATCGTCGGTACCGAGCCGGGACTTGAGCCATGGCAGTTCTACGGACCCTCGACGCGCCGCGGCAATCGAGTTTATCTGCACGTCCTGATGAAGCCGTACGAGTCCGTTTCGGTGCGCGGGGTTAAGGTACGGCAGGTCGGCGAGGTGCGTCCGCTGGGGAGCAGGATTCCGCTCAAGGTCCGCAAGCGAATCGCGGCGGCCGATACGCTGTTCAATCAGGATCCGATTGGCGAGCTGGTGATAGAGACGCCGGAGAGCGCGCTCGACTCGATCGCAACTGTCATTGCGGTGAATTTCAAGGAGTAGTCGATCGTTTATTCAGCGGCGGCGCGGTTGCGGTCGGCGCCGCGGATACGGGAAACCTGGCGATGCTGGCAAACGTCGTGGCCTGAGTCTCCGCGACCGTGAAGCTCCACGCATAGGTCTTGTCGTTCGCGGTAATCGAGACCGAGTAACGAGACCCGTGTCGAAGCGGCGCGCGCGGGATGATCGTCACGGCACTCGAGCTGCGGAGATTCCAGCGGCCGTATTCCTGCCCGTTCGGATCCTGATTTAGATAGCTTTGCGCGTCGAACGCACAGTGCTCGATCGGTTTACCATCCTCCATCAACGAATGGGCGGAAAGTTTTGTCTCCACCAGCCGCCCCAGGTGCACAGTGATTGGAAGCCCCGCCGGCCTCTCGTAGCCCGGACAGCTCGCCAGCGGGTCGGGCGACTCGATACCGATCCAATCCATCGACACACTCGCACCGTCGGGCGGAAATTCTATGGCGCGCGCGTACGGCTCCACTTCCTGGAGCGGTGGCGGCAATCGCAGCGCGGCCACCCAGCATCCGTCGCTCGAAGCCTCGCCGAATGCGGCCTCGGTCAGAAATGGATTGAGCATCGCGAGGCGATGAAACGGGCCCGCGATCCAATGATCGATCTGCGCTTCAGCGTCGTACGAACTGCATCCCCATGCGAGCTGGACGTTTCGCGCCGCAATCGCGCCGTCTGCGGTGTAGCCGCTCTTGTCGGAATTCTCCTCGTGCGCCGCCGCACCCATCGGCTTTGCAGCGCGTATGTCTTCGCCGAAATTGAGCAGCAGGTAGCGCGCATGGGCCGCGACGCTGGCACTCAGCTCCGAATTATCGTGAATCTCGGCGAGCCCCGCGCCCAAGCGGTAAAAGTTGATCCGCTCGAGCCATGAGGTCGGCAAAGACCCGGATAAATTCGGCGACGACGCGCCCCCAGCGGCGACATGAATTGGCGCAGGCGTGTCGGCTGCGCGCGCCGGCATATTCGTCGCGCCTGCTATAGAAGCGGCGGGCCGAGTCGGCGCGCTCGCCACTCCGGTCATCGGGGCATCGGCGCGCTTCGACATGGCGTGCGGATGCGCCCATGCAACAATCTCCGTGACCGTCGCAAACGAAAGCAGATTCCATTTCTCGAAATGATCTGCCAACTCGACGACGACAAGTGCTGCGATAACCGCAACGGCGCGCAGGATCTGCCGCTCACGTCGCCGTCTGAGCGCGTCTGGATCGATAAATCGGTACGGAACCGCGCCGCCAAAACGGAGATTGTCGTTGTGCTTGAGCGCCTGCCTCCGGCGAATCCGCCGGCCATTGAGAAACGTGCCGCCCGCCGACTTGAGATCTGACACATAGTAGCGGCCGCGCGCGTATTGAATGATCGCATGGCGATCCGCGACGCTCGTATCCACGACCTGCAATCCCAATCCGTCGGCGCTGCCGACCACCGCCTCGTCCCGCCCAAGCAGCAGCAGCCGAGTACCCGACAGTGCGCGATCTACCGCCAGCAGACGCGCGGCCTGCGCCCTCCTCAGCACTAGCGGCTACTTCCGTGCAGGCCGCTCATATTTCATCGCTCAAAAAAATTCATTCCCAAGCCTTTCAGAATACGAACGCCGTTCCCTTCGAGGGGGGCGCTGTTGGAGTTTCCGTGCAGTACGGCGCCGGGCCGGTTGCATCACTCGCTGCGCGGCCGGCCAGCATCTTTTTGAGGTCTTCCTGACAGTTATTTTGTCCGGTTTGATAGTAACGATACCGGGTGACTTTGACCGGCGGGACCGGTGGCTCGACCAGAACTGGCCCGCTCACCTTCGATGCTTCCTCGGACGTGAATCCCATTTCGCTCGGAGTCATCGGGGCGGGAGGCTTTTTGGATTGCCAGATTGGCAGCCCCGGCACGCCCACCGATTGCAGGTTGCCGTGCTGATCCTCGGTCCACTGAAAACACCCGGCGAGCGCGCAACAGCAGATCGCCACCGCCACTAATACCGCGCGTCTCAAGATAACCGTCGCCCTCCTTTTACTCATCGGGGGGAGAAGTGAAACGCCCCGATGACCATAAGTTAGCGGGCTGACTAAATCATGGACGTGTCGAGAAAGTCCAGTCGTATTGCTTGCCGTTGGCGGTCATCGACACCGCGTACTTCGCGCCCTTGGCGAGCGGCGCGCGCAGAATCACCACGACCGTGCCGTAGGTCTTCAGAACATTGCGCCCCAGTTGTTGTGAGTATCCATCGGGATTCGAGTAGCTAGTCGAATCGAACCCGCATGCTTCGACTGCGGCGCGGCTGCCGTCGGCACTTACTCGCGCGATTGAGTAATCGCCGAGATGAGTATCCATCCAGGCGCCGAGCTGAAGTGTAATAGCCAGTCCGCTCGGCGGCTCGTAGCCGGGACAACTGGTGCGCGGATCGGGCCATTCGTCGCCGAAGGATCTCATCGCGATCGCCGCGCCATCGGGCGGGAACTCGATCGGCCCGCTGTCCGCGATACCCGCGGGTAATTCCCGCCGCGAGCCCTTCAACAAGTTGAGGCCCGCGGCGCAGGCGCCCGATTCGCAGTAGATTCCGAAGCCGGCGCTCACCAGCCGGGGATTGAGTATCGGCATGCGATGAAACGGTATCGATATCCATCCGTCGATTGACCATTCGGGCGATCCCGGCGCGCGCTCCGCCGTCCATTCGTCCGGATCCGACGTGCCGCTCGCATCGCGGGACTCGCCCCGCATGAACCACACATCCATGTCGCTGGACTTCGCCGCCTCGAGCCCCTCGGGCGTGAATCCCGCCTTCCCCGGGTCCTCGGTATGCATCTCGGCGCCGAGGCCCCGATGCTCGATCGCATCGCGGTAATTCTTGACGATGTAAGTGGTATGCGCGCGATCGCCTTCGCTAAGCGCCGGATCTTCGACTATCGGTGGCAACTTCGCCATCGTGCGGTAGTAGTTCACCCGCTTGAGCCATCCGGGCTGAGCCAATGCGGGAATCACCGGCGACGCTGGCGTTGAAGCCTCCGTTGCCCGCGGGTTGGCCGATGCCGACTGAGTATTGGCCGCCGATGGCGCCGGGCTTGACTGGCGGGTTGAAATCCAGGCGACGATGGACGACGACGCGGGTCCGATCTCGCTTCGGTAACGAACTCCGACGAATCCCGCGATGAACATCGCGGCCAGCAGCGTCAGCACGCGCCCAACACGAACGGGAGAGCGAACCGCGCGCGACTTAGCCACGGTTGTATCGAATCCGGCTACGAAGGCGTAGCGGGCAGCGCCGAAGTTGATCTCGTCACCGCGCTTTAACGCGATCGGTTTGCGCACTCGACCGCCGTTGACAAACGTGCCGTTGGTCGAACCGAGATCCGCCAGCTCGAAGCGTCCGCGTTTGTGGGTAATGGCCGCGTGACGGCGCGAAACGGTAATGTCATCAACGACGACATCATTTGACCGATGGCTCCCGATGGTAACGGTCTGCTTATCCAGTTGGTATTCGCGTGGATCGGAACTGCCTATTGAAATGAGGCGAGCCTTCGCAGTTCGGGTATCGCGTGAATTGTCGCGCGCCGCGTTCTGCTCCGATGGCATCGGATCAGCCGAGATTCCAGAAGCGGCCGACGTTTTGCGACACCCGCTCAATCATCGGCATCACGCGGTCGCCATCTTCGTCGGCGCGAATCGGCTCGTCGGCGGCGCGCCCGAATTCCTCGATCACCGCGCGCCCCGATTCCGCGATCGCTTCGAGGTCGTAGCCGCCTTCGAGCGCGGCGACCATTTTTCCGTCGCAGCATTCGGCGGCAAGCCGCTTCACCCGCCGAGCCATCGCGGCGAAACCCGCCTCGGTCACGCGCATCTGAGCGAGCGGATCGCGAAAATGGCAATCGAAACCGGCGGAGACGAGGATGAATTCGGGGTTGAAGTGTCGTCCGATTGGCATGATCAGGCGATCGAAGACGCGGAGGTATTCGCCGTCGCCGAACTCCGCGGGCATCGGCGCATTGACTGTGAATCCGGTTCCTGGGCCGTAACCGATCTCGTGCAGGGAGCCGGTCCCGGGGTAATGCGGAAACTGATGGATTGAGGTGTAGAGCACCTCGGGCGATTCGTAGAATATTTCCTGCGTGCCGTTGCCATGATGCACGTCCCAATCGACTATCATCACTCGCTTCAGGCTGCGCACTTTGACCAGCCATTCGGCCGCGATCGCCAAGTTGTTGAAGAAGCAAAAACCCATCGCGCGGTTTGGCAGCGCATGATGCCCGGGCGGACGGACGATAGCGAATCCGTTGTCGGCGTCGCCGTCCATGACCGCCTGGACGGCCGTGAGCACGCCACCAGCGGCGAGCAGCGCGGTCTGATACGAGTCGCGCGAAGAGTGCGTGTCGAGATCGAAGTCGAAGCGGTCCAATGACGCGGTGCGCTCGACCGCGGCGATATAATCGGGGCGATGGCACATCGCGATTTCATCAGTGGTCGCCTCGCGGGGCGTGAGGAATTTGAGATCGGGGCGCCGCAACGATTCCGCCATCTCGATCATCACCTCGATTCGCTGGGGACGTTCGGGATGCGCGCGGCCGGCGAAGTGTTTCAGGTAGCGGCGGTCGCTGACGACAGCGGTCTTAAGCATCGTTGACACTCCAGACCCTTATGATGATTAACTGACATGGAGAAGGCGCGCGGAATTTTCCGTCGCGCAGAGAAGTCACCTCAATTGAGTGGCGAATGGACCGGGCGGTCATCGAAGCTTGAACCCGTTTGAAATAGTACTGATTCTTGCAGTCGCGCTGATCGTGATCGGGCCGGAGCGACTGCCCGAAGTCATGCGCGCCGCGGGGAAAGTGCTGCGAGAGTTGCGCCTGGCCAGTAATACCGTCCTCCACGAACTGACCGAGGTGCTCGACGAGCCGCCCACAAAAGTTGGGCCGCCCGCGCCGACGACGGAAAAGCTCGGGCCGCCCGCCCAGCCGCCCGAGAAAACATAGCCGGTAATCCCGCACCGTGACCAGCGAGGATATCACACCGCCAGCGCGCTTCGAGGAAACGCCGGAGCAGGCGCGGATGTCGCTGATGGAGCATCTGCAGGAACTGCGGACGCGGCTGATTCGCGCATCGATAGCCATCGGCATCGGCTTCGCGGTCGCATATGCGTTCGCTGACCCTCTGTTCGCGGCGCTGACGTGGCCGATTCGCGAGGTCTCCGGCGGCAAGGTGCTGCTTATCGGCACGGGAGTGGGCGAAGCGTTCTACACCAAGATCAAGGTGGCGCTGATCGCGGGGTTGTTCGTCGCGAGTCCCGCGGTCTTTTACGAAATCTGGAAATTCATCGCGCCCGGACTGTACGAGAAGGAGCGCAGGATGGCGAAGCCGTTCGTGTTTTTCGCGACGGCCTTTTTCGCGCTCGGGGGATATTTCTGCTGGGCGGTAGTCTTCAAGATTGGCTACGCTTTTTTTCTGTCTCAATACGCGAGCATCGGCGTCACGCCCACGATTCGAATCAGCGAGTACCTGTCGTTCTCGTCCAAGCTGCTGCTCGCCTTCGCGCTCACGTTCGAGATGCCGATCTTTGCGTTCTTTTTCACCAAGCTCGGCATGATCGACTACAAGATGATGATCAGCTACATCCGCTATGCGATCCTCGCAATCTTTATCGTCGCCGCCGCGCTGACTCCGCCCGACATGATTTCGCAGTTCCTGCTCGCGATTCCACTGCTGCTGCTCTACGCGCTGAGCGTCGGCGTAGCGTGGGCATTTCGTCTGAAGCCGGAGAACAACCCGGCCCCGGCCGTTTCCAAACAATCCGAGACGATTTGAGGATGAAAGGGCTCGAAGGCAGATGGCGATAATCCTCAAATCTCCGGCCGCTACCGGCGCGCCCGGAATCCCGCCGCGATGGACCCGCAGCGCCAAGGACGCGATTTGCACCGCCTATTCGTCCGTGAGCCGCGTATGGTTTACCGTCTCCGCAGGCGTGCTGAACGAAATTTATTTCCCCACCATCGATCAGCCGCAGGTGCGCGATCTGCAGTTTCTGATAACCGACGGCGAGACCTTCTTCCACGAGGAGCGGCGCCATCTCGACTCTACCACCGAGTACCTCGACAAACGCGGTCTGGGGGTGCGAATCGTCGGCCACTCGCCCGACGGCCGCTATCATCTGACCAAGGAAGTCATCACCGATCCGCATCAGCCAACGTTGCTGATCAATGCCAGCGTCGAAGGCGACGCCGAGTTGCTGAAGAAGCTGCATCTGTACGTCCTGCTGGCGCCGCACCTTTGCGTGGGCGGATGGGGCAACAACGGCAACGCGGCGCAAATCGTCGGGCACGAGTTTCTGACCGCGCACAAGAACGGCGTTTGGCTGGCTCTGGGAGCCACCACGCCGTTTCTGAAGACTTCATGCGGTTACGTCGGAAATACCGACGGATGGCAGGACATCAGCGCCAACTTCACAATGGACTACGAGTTTGCGTCGGCCACCGACGGAAATATCGCGCTAACGGCCGAGATCGATCTGCGCAAGGGATACACATTCACACTGGGAGTTGCCTTCGGCCGCGAATTGAACCGCGCCGTGACCACGCTGTTTCAATCGCTGGCCGAGCCGTTTGAAGAACATCGCACGCGCTTCATCGAACAATGGGATCGCGCCTGCCGCCATTTCCAACCGCTCGAGAAATGGTCTGGAGACGGCGGCGCCCTTTATGTTCGCAGCCGCGAGCTTCTGCTCGCGCACGAAGACAAGACCTATCCCGGCGCAATCATCGCCTCGCTTAGCATCCCGTGGGGCGAGGCGAAGGGCGACGAAGACCTCGGCGGCTACCATCTGGTGTGGACCCGCGACATGGTCAACAGCGTGACGGGACTGACCGCATCGGGCGACCTCAGCACCGCGCTCCGTGCATTGATCTACCTGGTCTGCGCACAACGACCCGACGGCGGTTTCCCGCAGAACTTCTGGATCGACGGCCAGCCGTACTGGAACGGCATCCAACTCGACGAGGTTTCATTTCCAATCACGCTTGCGTGGCGCCTTTACAAGGAAGACGCGCTGAAAGACTTCGATCCGTATCCGATGGTGCGGTTGGCGGCGCGCTTCCTGATCGACAACGGGCCCGCGACGCCGCAAGAACGATGGGAGGAAAACGCGGGCTATTCGCCGTCGACGCTCGCCGCCAATATCACGGGGCTGATTTGCGCGGCCTGCTTCGCGCGCGATCGGGGCGACCTGGTGACCGCGCAATTTCTCGAGGAGTACGCCGATTTTCTCGAAGCGCACGTCGAGGCGTGGACGGTTACCAATCAGGGCTTCCTGGTTCCCGGAATCAAGCGGCATTACGTGCGAATAAATCCTGCAAATATCGACAATCCCGATGCGGACGAGAGTCTCGAGGGTAAACTGGTGGGCATTCGCAATCGTCCGCCGGGGGCTGCGTATGAATTCCCGGTCGCGGAGATCGTAGACGGCGGATTCCTTGAATTGGTGCGCTACGGAATTCGCAAGGCGGGATCTGCGCTGATGGAAGACTCGCTCAGAGTGATCGATGCTGCCCTGAAAACCGACTTTCCCGCGGGTCCATGCTGGAGGCGCTATACGCACGACGGGTACGGACAGCGCGACGACGGCGGTCCGTTCATCGGATGGGGCCGCGGGCGCCCGTGGCCGTTGCTGACCGGAGAGCGCGGACATTACGAACTCGCGGCGGGGCGCGATCCGCATCCCTATCTGGCCGCGATGGAACGGTTCGCGAATTCGACGCAATTGCTGCCCGAGCAGATTTGGGATCAGCCAGACATCTCGCGTGCGCTTCTGAAGTACGGATATCAGACCGGAAGCGCGACTCCGCTGATGTGGGCTCATGCGGAATATATCAAGCTGCTGCGCTCTGCTTCGGAGGGCCGCGTGTTCGACACGATCGACGAAGTCAGCGACCGTTACCTGAAGCCGGGGCGAAAACCAAGTCGCCTGCAGGTCTGGAAGTCCAACCGCCGCGTGCACTCCGTCTCGCCGGGCGAGTGCCTGCGCATCCAGGCGAGCCAACAGTTTACGCTGCACTGGTCGAAGGACGAATGGCAACACGTAAATGATACCGCATCGAACTCGACGCCGGTTGGATTCGACTACGTAGATATCGATATCGACGCGTCCAATCAGGCGCCGATTCGATTCACGTTCAACTGGCGCGAGACGATGAAATGGGAAGGCCGCGACTACGCGGTGGAGATCGTGCGTTAACCGAGCCGGCGGATCGAGAACTGCGCGGCCAATGACCCGAGCAGCGCCTCGACTTCCGCGCGCGAATCGGCGGAGAAGTAAATCCGCAGATGATGTTGATTCGGATCTTCGGTCCTGAGCGTCGCAATATTGTCGTAAGACTCGACGATCGATTTGAACAGCACGATCTGTTCGGGCGCTATCGCAATCAGCATCGAGTCGATCTTCGGTGGTTCGGCCGGATTCAAGATTCAGGTCCCTCTCGGGTCGGCGGTTTACTGGATCGCCCGCGACCCCTACATTCTAGCCGATGAAGCTGCCGCGGGTCTTGTTCGTAACCGGCAAGGGCGGCACCGGCAAGAGCACGGTGGCCGCCGCGATTGCACTGGCACGCTCGCGCCGGCGGCCAACAACTCTTGCCGATCTCGATCGCCGGCTGTCGGCGGCCGCGATGCTCGGCGTCATGCCCGTCGACGGAACTCCCGCCAAGGTCACAAATTCGCTGGAAGTCGTCGCGCTTGGTGCGCGTGCGGAGCTCGACGCGTTCATCGGGCGAATTGTTCCGATCCGCGCCATCTCGCGCCGGATGCTGCGCAGCCGCACCTTCGGCTACGTGACAGCCGCGCTGCCGGGCCTGGAGGCTTTCCTGCTGCTCGAGCGCTTAAGAATTATGGCGGGCGATGCGGCGCTCAATGATCGCTACCTGGTGATAGACGCTCCCGCCTCGGGCAGCGCGGTCGAACTTCTTTCGGTCGCCGCGGGCGTGAGGAACATCTCGCCGACCGGCACGCTGAATCGGATCGCCGATTCGGTTGCAGGCTTTCTCGCCGACCCGACCCGGTTCGGAGCGATCATCACCGTGACGCCCGAGGAACTCGCCCTTCGCGAGGCGCTTGAAACCGAGGCAACCATGCGCGAGCGGCTTTCCATTGCGACGATTGCAGCGATAATGAATCGGGTTCCCGATTCGCTCTTCGATACCGCGGAGCTTGCCGCGCTGAGTCCGCTCGGCAGCCATGCGCGGCTGGCGGTGAGGCGAAACGGCGCGCAAGAAGCTGCGCTATCTGGCGCGCGGCGGCTCGCGCAGGCGGGTATCGCAACCGTCAATTTGCCCATGATGTTCACGCCGGCGATGGGTATCGATGAACTCGAGCAACTCGGCCAAGTCCTCGCGGCGGAGTTGCTCGAGCGATGAAGTCGAAGCCGCGGCGCCGGTCGATCGATCTGAAGGCATTGAGGCTGGTCGTCTGCGTGGGCCCCGGGGGCGTCGGCAAGACCACTCTTAGCGCCGCATTTGCGGTGCAGGCGGCGGCGCTCGGACGCGCTGTGGACGTTATGACCGTGGATCCTGCGCCGCGCCTGCTCGACGCGCTTGGCCTTGGCGCGGACTCGGCGGACCCGGTCGAAGTCAGCCTGGAAACTCTCCGTCATTCGCGCCGAATCCAGCCGCATCGGGGCCGGTTGCGCGCACTTGCGCTGGATCCCAAGCGAACCTTCGACTCGATCATCGAGCGCTACGCGCCGTCGAACGCGGCCCGTGACGCAATTCTTGAAAATCGAATCTACCGAAATCTCTCGAATGCGTTGGCAGGCGTGGCCGATTACATGGCGATGGAAAAGTTGCTCGAGCTCGCATCGAATCCCGCCACCGACATGGTCGTGCTCGACACCCCGCCCGCGGCCGAGGCGATCGATTTTCTGGACGCGCCGCGGCGCCTGCTCGAACTCCTGAACTCGCGCGCGATTAGCCTGCTCGGCGCGCCCGCGGGAATTTTCAGGAGTCGATTGCGGGTGGTCGATATCGCGGCGCGAGCCGTGCTCGCGGCGTTCGATCGCGTTACCGGTCTTAATCTGCTGAGCGATGTTCAGGCCTTCGTCGGAAGTTTCGACGGCATGTACGAAGGCTTCGCCGCGCGTGCGGCCTCGGCGCAGGAGAAACTTCGCGCGCCAGACACGGCAATTGTAGTCGTGACGACCGCGGAGGCGAGCCGAATCGCACAGGCGCGCGAATTTATCGAAGCTCTCGGACGCGCGAATCTGGGCGTCGCGGCGTTGATCGTAAATCGCGTGATGGCGGAGATGCCGGATGGCGCGGAAATATTGCCGGCCAGGATTCGTCCCACGCTCAAGAAAAAACTGAAGCGAAATCTCGCCGACTATGGCGCTCTCAAAACTCGCGAGGAAAGTTCGCTGAACGCGCTCCGGGAGTCGCTACCCAGGGGAGCGGTGCTGATGATCGCCCCGGATCTTGGCCGCGAGCCGCTCACGATCGCCGACCTGGCCGAGGTCGGCCGCAGTCTAGGCCCGCGATGAGCCGCCGGGCTTTTTCGCGCGCCGGATGGCCGGCTTCGACGCGCCGGGGTCAAGCAGGCGGTCGATCTTGATGCTAAGGTTCAGCAACTGCGAGCTCAGATGATCGAGGCGCGCCTTCAAATCGCGAACGTCGCGCTTGGACGGAATGTTTACGAAGTCGAGCACTTGCTCGACGTTGCGGTCGAACGACTGCTTGTTGGACATGAAGCGCTCACCGGCGCGGCCGAAGCTCGAGCGCATCTTGTCGTTCGACAGGAGCTCGTTGAAAAAGCTCGCGATGCCCTCTTCACTCATCTGCCGGAGCTTACTCATCAGGTTGTCGTCGTCGCGGCGCGCCATCGCTTTCAACTATATATAGGGATGCGAGCCGCGCAAACCGATGACGATTATCGCCAGCCTGCTTAGCCTCGCGTCGGGTTTCGCCCTGATGGGATATCGGGGGACACCCGCGAATCTGATCGCGACCTCGGTCGCGATCGATCTGTCGCTGGCGCCGCTGACCGCGATTATCGCATCGCGCCGTGGACGCTCGACCACGCGATGGGCAATCTGCGGCCTCGCACTCGGCGCGTGGGCGCTCGCCGCGGTGATGATTCTGCCGCCGCGCCGCCCCGCTCCGCCGCGTCCACCTACTTCTGATGCCGCTTGAGCCACGCCACTGTCGGCGCGAAAACTTCGCTCTCCGACCTGTTTCCGGCCAACACGTCGAGATGCCCCCATCCGTCGAACTTTGCAAATGACGGATCTGGCGCGCCGGTCGATTTTGCCGATGCTTCGACCATCGCGGGCCACTTCGCACCGAAGTTGGTGCTCGCAAATGCGATCACCGGAATCTTCGACGCGCCCAGCGCGGCGAGTAGCGCAGGCGTGAACGGATTTTCACCGTCCTGAACGGCGGGCCAGTAGCGATCGTAGCTGATCAGCAGTTTCGCCAGCACCACCGGATCGGAAAACCCGCCCTGCGGATTGGCGAGACCGCCTTTGCCGCCGAAAAATCCACCCGCGTCATAGACGACATGCTCGAGGTTGTCGCGTGCGGTCTTGTACTTGGGAATTGGCGCGGGCTGCTGCGGATTGTCGATCACCATCTGCATCAACTTATGGCGCCGGTCGTAGGTCAGGTGCTCGCCACCGATATCGTCGGCATAGTGACCGGCGGGCACCGCGCGCATCGGATGGTTCGGGATGAATCCGTCGAGCACGATGATTCCGCTGACGCGCTCGGGATGCCGCGCGGCGTACAGGTACGAAAATTCGACCCCGCGGCTGAAGCCTGCGACGAAGATTTCGTCTCGTCCTGTTTTTTTGCTTACAAATTTCGCCGCGGCGTCGATATCCGATTCAAAAAGATCGCTGGTCCATCCCGCCAGTTCGGCGAGATTGCTCTCAGCGGTCGCCGGCGGAATGAAATGGGTGCGATAGTCCATCGCCCATACGTCAACGTCATGCTCGGCGAGATAAACCTGGAATGAGTATTTTGGGTCCTCGAGCGCCACCTCGCCGTTCATGTTGGTGCCCGGAAGATAAAGCACAACCACGCCTGGATGCTCGGGCGGATTCAGTCCTTTTGCGAGGCGATGCAGTGCGATCTTGTCAAACGGCGACTTGCCGACGGCCGATCCAAACGTCCATTCATAAATCCCCGGCGCGCCCTTAAGCTCGCGCGCAGTACCGGTGGCGTGAAATTCGTCCGCTCGCGCGGCTCGCGCCGGTAGCCCGAGAATCGCGACCAGGATGATACACAGATGGAGCGCAACAATGGATGAGAAGACGCGGTGCGACTTGCCGGGTTGTCGGATGTTCTGTCGGATGCTCATGGGACTAAATTTCTCCACGATTGATTGCTCCCGCACAAGACCGCCGACACCCGCACGATCGTCACCGGTTGATCTTCACCGGTTGATCTTGCGCCGTCTGCCATGCGAAACAGAGTCGATACGTTTTTCAGTTCAACCACCGACGGGAGCAATTTTAATGAGCAAGAAAGTGCAATTCGCGCTGTTTTCTCCGCAAGCCGGGCAATCGTGGCATCAGCTCGAGGACCGGGCGCATCGATGCGAGAAACTCGGCTACCATTCAATCTGGATGGTCGATCATATGTGGACCGGCGGGATGCCCGATCTCGATCATCATGAGTGCCTGACGCTGATGGCGGGTCTGGCCGCGAAGACCGAGAAAATCCGGATCGGCACGCTCGTCATATGCAACTCGTATCGCAATCCGGCGCTGCTGGCGAAGACGCTTGTAACCATCGATCACATCAGCAACGGCCGGCTCGAATTCGGCTACGGCGCAGGATGGATGGCCCCGGAGTACAAGGCTTACGGCTATGAGTTTCCCTCGATGGGCACCCGGCTCAAGATGTTCGAGGAGGGTCTGCATATCATCAAACAGATGTTCACCGAGAAGCGCGCGACGTTTAAGGGGCGGCATTACTCGATCGAAGAAGCAATTTGCAATCCGAAGCCGGTGCAGCAGCCGCATCCACCGATCACGATTGGCGGCAGTGGCGAAAAGATCATGCTGAAACTGGTCGCGAGATT
This sequence comes from Binatus sp. (SeqCode), assembly GCA_041487675.1. GTDB lineage: Bacteria > Desulfobacterota > Binatia > Binatales > Binataceae > Binatus. The sequence goes on along the minus strand of JBGPNU010000015.1, from coordinate 5,119 downwards.
CGCGGACCGCTGGAACTGTCCGGCCGGCTACGAGAGCTTCGAGCACAAGTTCAACGTTTTGAAGAAGCATTGCAAAGACATCGGCCGCGACGTGGGCACGATCGACGTGTCCGAGCAGTTGCTGGTCTGCATCGGCAAGACCGACGAGGAAGTCGAGCAGAAGTGGAAGGCGGCCCAGATGCTGAAGCCGTTCGTGACCACCGGAATCAAAGGCACGCCCAAGCAGCTGGTCGAGGAGTTGAACAAGCGGGTCGCGATGGGAATTACGACCTTTACGATTTTCTTCAGCGACTTCGCGCCGCCGCCGACTCTCGAGTTGTTCGCGAAAGAAGTGATGCCGGCATTTGCGTAACACGCTTCGACTTGGCGCGCCGTATCCCTGGCTGATTTGGGCGGCCGGCGCTTCGCTCGAAGTCGCCATGCTATGCAAACAGGTGTTATGTCTAGCCATAACAGGCTCACTTCGGAGCAAATTTTGTATGTTTGAACTTCTTGTGCGTTGATATACATCAGAGTAGATTGTGTAAAGCTAATTAACCACGCCAGCAGTCGCTATAGCTTTCTGTGGAGAAATCTATACTTACTGTATGTGGCAGTTCTGCTACAAAAAGTTAGATGCGGAGTTTTCGATGATCCTGCTTGGCGCAGAATAAGAACGAGGACGAGAACATGAGCATCCTCATTGTACCGACGCCTGGAACGCCCGATGGGCCGTGCCGCGGATCCTGCGACCATCGCAAGTGCCATTCGCTGCGCGCGATCGCTGAAGAACGATGCGATCACTGCGGCGGCCGCTTTGGATTCGGTACAAAGATTACCGGCGAGCCAGCGATGCACATGCGATGCGCGCAGACGATTGCCGCGCGAAATGGGGCTCCCGCAGCCCATCCGATAAACGAGCCGATCGGCGGTGGCCATCTCCCCGCGGGGCATCACGGCGACAAGCACTAGCATCTAGCCGTTTTCCTGTTTCATATCCTGTGCGTCAATCCGGCGCGGCCGCTGACCTGCGCTTGACACCTTAATCAGCGACGCGCTACCGCTCGTTCGTCGCCTGCGCAAGGGAGATTTGCTTGGACAGCGAAACACCAGCCCGTGTACGCGCTCTGCGCGCCCGGCTCGATCATCCGGTGATCGATGCTGACGGCCATCTGATCGAACCGGCGCCACTCTTCAACGAATATCTTCAGAAGATCGGCGGGCGCGAGATGCTCGAGCGCTACAATCGCGAGCTCCGCGAAAATCCTACCGGCTCGCGCGGCAATCGCGGCGCGGGCGATATGCGCGGTGCGTGGTGGGGCGTCGTCAACGATGCCTACGATCTCGCGACCGTGATGGCGCCGCGGCTGCTCTACAGCAGGATGAACGACCTCGGAGTTGATTTTTCAATTCTATATCCGACCCTCGGACTCGCGCTGCCGACAATCCAGGACGCGGACGTGCGGCGCGCCGCGTGCCGCGCGCTGAACACGATGAACGCGGAGATCTGCGGGCAGTTTCGCGACCGGATGGCGCCGGCGGCTGCGATCCCGATGCACACGCCGGACGAAGCTATTGCGGAACTCGAGCATGCGGCGCGGCTGGGTTTGAAGGTTGCGATGATTCCGCCAGGCGTCGCGCGCCCGATTCCGGCGCTCGAACGGGAGCATGCGAGCGCGTTTCCATATGCGGCGTACTTCGATAACTACGGTCTCGACAGCTTTTTCGATTACGACCCGTTGTGGCGCAAATTCATCGAGCTTAAAATCGCCGTAACTTCACACGGCGGCGTGGGGCTGCGTTATCTGCCGCTCGGGCGGCGCTCGCCGGCAAATTACATGTTCAACCATATTGGCGGCCACGCCTATCAGCAGGGCGAGCTATGCCGCTCGCTGGTGATGGGCGGAGTGCCGACGCGATTCCCCGCGCTTGGGTTCGGGTTCCTGGAGTGTGGCGCCGGATGGGCGTGCGACCTGCTCCATTCGCTGGAAGAGCATTGGGAAAAGCGCAACCTCGCGGGACTTGCGAATTACGATCCGTCGCGGCTCGATCGCCCGCGTTTGCATCGGCTGCTCACCGAGTATGGCGGTCCCGAGTTCGTCGCGATGAATTCGGCGCGTGCCGCGCGGGCCTACGACGAAGGTATCGAGCGTCACGATCGCGCGGCGGCACGCGACGAGTGGGCATCGACGGGCGTGCGCGAGGAGCACGACTTCGCGCGAATCTTCAGCAACTTCTACTTCGGCTGCGAGGCCGATGACTTGAGCGTCTATCGCGCGCTCGACGCGCGCGGCAATCCGATGCGCGCGCGCCTTCAGCCGATTTTTTCCTCCGACATTGGCCATTGGGACGTGCCCGATATCTCGGCGGTCCTGCTCGAGAGCCATCGCCTGGTCGATAAGGGCATTCTGACCGACGCGGACTACCGCGACTTCGTATTCACGTATCCCGCGCGGCTCCATCTCAGGGCGAATCCGGAATTCTTCGCGGGCACGGCGATCGCCGGCTCGGTCGCCAAGTTGGATGGATAGGAAAAGAAGTCTTTAGATGCTGTCGATCGAGCAGCGGCGCGACTGGGACGAAGAGGGCTTCTTCATAATCCGCGGCTTCGCGTCTTTCGTTCCCGGTGCGAATCGGGCATCACGTGAAAGACGCGAAGTCCGGAACCATCGATCAGACCCGGGAGAAGTTCGGCCGCCAGAATCCGGTGCACGATTTCATGAAAATCGAGCGCCCCTAACCCCCACGCGACGCTCTTAATAGCCGCGTGCCAGTGGCACCGCCCTGACAGGAGAGGCTGACGCCCGTCATCGACGCGCTGGGTGAGGGTCGGCACGCAACATTTCGCGCAGCTCGACTTTTTGTGTCATCCCGAGCGAAGCCGAGGGACCCGGATCTTTTTCTGAATTAACTTCTCGCGCGTCGGCTATCGCGTTGTGCCGGGTGGGAGGCTAGACAATAGCCCTTACGGGGGAGCAAATGGCCACACTGGAAGAACTGGCGCGGAAAAAGTTCATGGACCCGCCCTTGTCTGCGGCCGAGGAAAGGGTGGTGCGGGCCGCGCCCGACGGGACCTTGGCGGATTGCCGCGACCTCGGCGGAGGTAGCGACCCGGCGAAGCCCGAAAAATGGCCCGCGGCGTGCAATGTCCGCGCCGAACTGATCCGCTGGCTGTGCATCGATCGCGAGGCCCGCGAGCAGGTTGATCCGAAGGGCATCCGGATTCATGGCGCCCGGATAACGGAGGATCTCGACCTCAGCTTTACCAATGTGCTCTTTCCTCTTTTGCTGTTGGGCTGCCGTATGGAACAGGATCTCTACCTGCAATGGGTGAAGATGCCCCTGCTCGACCTAGCGGGCAGTTGGACCGGGGCGATAAGTGCCGATGGGCTCAATGTGGAGGGCAGCCTCTTTCTAAGGAAAGGTTTCCACGCCGAGGGCGGGGTGCGGCTGCTCAGCGCGACCATCGGGGGCAGTCTGAGTGCGACAGGCGGAACATTCAAAAATCCGAACGGGGACGCCCTGAACGCCGACGGCATCAAGGTAGGCGGCTGCATCTCCCTCAACGGTAAATTCGTGGCCGACGGAACGGTGCGGCTGCTCGGCGCGACTATCGGGGGCGATCTAGATGCGACAGGCGGAACATTCACGAAGCCGAGCGAAAACGCCTTGAACCTCGACGGCACCAAGAATGAAACCGCCCTGAACGCCGACCGCGCCAAGATTGACGGGAGCGTTTTCCTGAGGAACGGTTTCAGCGCCGAGGGCGAGGTACGGCTGCTCGGCGCGACCATCGGGGACGCTCTAGATGCGACGGGCGGAACATTCAAAAGTTCGAACGGCATGGCCTTGAGCGTCGACGGCATCAAGGTGCGCGGCAGCGTCTTCCTGCATGGCTTCATTGCTGCGGGCCGAGTGTCGCTGGTCGGCGCAGAAATCAAGGGGCAACTGGAGGTCGATGACGCCTGGCTGGACGCGTTAGATCTCGAGAGCGCCCATATTACAGGGCCATTCTTCCGGCGAAACATCCACAAGGATTCCGATCCGTGCTTTCCAAACAAGAAATGGAAGCCATCCTTGAACTTGACCAATGCGAAGGTGGGGTCGTTGGCCGATCAGGAGGCTAGCTGGCCAGAGAAGGGACGGTTGCGTCTTGATGGTTTCGTCTATGACCGCATGGCCGAGGGACCGACCGATGCGAAGACACGGCTTAGATGGCTACGCTTGCAACCGGAGGGGCTTGGTTTTCGTCCGCAGCCATACGAGCAGCTAATTGCCGTCCTGCGGCAGATGGGCCATGAGCATCAGGTCGCGGAAGTTGCCATCGCCAAGCAGAAGGACTTGCGCAAGTACGGCGATCTCGGCTGGTTGGGTTGGATCCGGAGTTGGTTTCTCTATCTCGTCGTGGGCTACGGCTACCGCGCATGGCTGGCCTTCATTTGGTTATTGGTACTGGTCGTGCTGGGAAGCTGCGTTTTCTCGCGCGCCCACTCTGCCAACGTGCTCGTTCCCTCCGACAAGGAAGCTTACACGGAGTACGAAAAATCGAAGATGGAGAAGATGCCGTCATATTATCCCGATTTCCACGCCCCCCTCTATTCGCTCGATGTTGTTCTTCCCTTCGACCTCGGCCAGAAGTCGCACTGGCGGCTCATTGAGAGATGGCCAAGCGATCGCGCGTACCGTGGATATGAATTATATTCGCTATTTCAGCTATTCATCGGATGGGTGTTGCTGCTGGTCGCGGCCGCCGTCCCGGCCGGATTCATCAAGAAGGACTGACGCTTCCGCCGCGTACGAGTGTGATCGTTGAGATGCGGCCGTATTCTACGCGCGAGCCGTTTTGACCTCGAAACGCACGCCCTCGCGGCGCTGGAGGAAACTGACGATCTCGAAGAGATTGTCGGCGCGCGGGTTGCCCGCCGGCCCCAGCATTCTCATCAGGCTTTTGGAAGGGATGTGCGTGGCTTCGGCGAGGTCGCCGAAGCCCACGGTCGCGTTGATGTAATCGCGCAGGATGGTCTTGGCCGTGGCGATATCGCCGGCGAGCATGGACTCAGCTGCTTCGCGCAGAAGTTCTTTGCGGAACTTGGGATCGCGCTCGACGCGAGCGCGGATGGTCTCTTTGAAATCGTGGGTT
>JBGPNU010000014.1:0-19541 GCA_041487675.1 Binatus sp. (SeqCode) | reverse complement strand
GTCAGCTCGATCACTATCGCGGTTATTCTCTGGGTCGGAGGCGGCAGTGTGATACGCCGCGCCGTCACCCTCGGCACTCTGATCGCTTTCATTCAGTGGGCGCAGCAGTTCTTCATGCCACTGCGCGATATCTCCACCAAATACAGCGCACTCCAATCCGCGCTGGCTTCGATCGAGAGAATCAACGCGCTGATGCAAGGTGAGAAAACTCTGCCGCTTCCTGCGGTGCCGAGGCTCCCGGCAAAGTCGCGCGGCGCGATCGTTTTCGATCACGTGACCTTCGAGTATCGCCGCGGTGAGCCGGTGCTGCGGGATTTGAGCTTCACGGTCGAGCCCGGCAAGAAGATCGCGATCGTAGGCGCCACCGGCTCAGGAAAGACCACGATTATCAAACTGCTGAACCGCTCATACGACGTAACCAGCGGGCGAATCCTGGTTGACGGCTTGGATGTGCGCGAATGGGACCTCGCCGCGCTAAGGCGCGAGATCGGATACGTGCAGCAGGACGTATTTCTGTTCGCGGGCGACGTGATGGAAAACATCCGGCTCTCGCGCACCGAGCTCGGCGAGCGCGAGGTGACGGCCGCATTGGCTCGCGCGCAGGCGCTTGGATTCGTGAAAAGGCTGCCGCATGGACTGGCCGAGCAGATACACGAACGCGGCGCAAACCTCTCCGCAGGCCAGCGCCAACTCCTGTCCTTCGCCCGGGCGCTCGCGTACGACCCGCGAATTCTCGTGATGGACGAGGCCACCTCGAGCGTGGACAGCGAGACCGAGCGCCTGATTCAACTGGCGTTGAACGAATTGCTCGCCGACCGCACCGCGGTGGTCATTGCGCATCGCCTATCCACCATCGAGCGCGCCGATCGCATCATGGTGCTGGCCGGTGGTGTGCTTCGCGAAAGCGGCACCCACGACGAACTGCTCGCGCAGCGGGGACTCTACTACCGGCTGTTTGAATTGCAGTACGCCGCGATGGCCAACAACGACCGCCTTGTGGCGGATTGACGCTTCGGGTCGTGGAGCGCATGATGCGCCGGCCCGCTTCGGCGCTCGCTCGCCTGATCGTAATCCTCCTCGCGCCGATTCTGCTGAGTGGATGCTACGCCGGATACATCGCGCGCGCCGCGTACGAGGAAGGCCGGATTCTCTGGCATCGCAAACCGATCGACGACGCGCTCGCGCGAAGAGATCTGCCGGAAGAAATTCGCGCCAAGCTGGAAACCGTGCTGGCGGTGCGCAAGTTCGCGGCTGAACAGCTCGGGCTCAACGTCGGCGGAGCCTACCGGAGCTTTGCGCCGGTCGATCAAGGCGCGGTTGTTCACGTCCTGATGGCGGCGCCGCGCGATTCGCTCGAGCCGTACACCTGGTGGTTCCCAATCGTCGGCCGGGTGCCCTATCGCGGTTATTTCGACGAAACCGACGCGAGCGCGGAGGCTCAAGCGCTGGAGGCAACGGGACTCGACACGATGGTCCGGCCGGCGGTCGCGTTCTCGAGCCTGGGATTCTTCAATGACCCGCTGCTTACGAATTTGCTCAAGCTCAGCCGGGTCGAACTGGCCGGCGTGCTCATCCATGAGTTGTTTCATCGCACCTACTATCTGCCGAGCGACGCGATGTTCGATGAATCGGCGGCGACCTACGCAGGCAGCGCGGGCGCGGTCGCGTTCTTCGCGGCGACTCGTGGTGAGTCGGCGCCTGACACGATCGCGGCGCGCGAGGTTCTGGAAAGCGACCTCAAATTTGCGCGCTTCCTGCTGCACGAGCAGGCGCGCCTGCTCGACATTTATATGAGCGATCTTACGAAAGATGCGATGCTGAAGCGGCGGGACGCCGCCTTTGTCGCGATCAAAAATGATTATGCGGCGCTGGCGCCATCGCTCTCGGGATTGGAGCGCTTCGATCTCGACAAGCAGCCGCTGAATAACGCCGTGCTCGTGAACTACCTTATGTATTTTCACGATCTCGATAACTTCGCCGCACTCGATCGGATCAATCATGGCGATCTGCGCGCGACGATCGAGCAGATAATCTCAATTGCAAAGGCGCATCCCGACGAGCCGTTCTACGCTATTTGGGAGGTAACCCAAAAGGCGCCAGCCCTGCCAAGTCCTTAAATTCGGAGCGCCGTCGCGATCACCCGTGACAATTCCGCTTCGCAGCCGCCAAAGAAATGATCGGCGCCCTTGATGATCTCAAGCCGCGCGGACTTTCCAATCCTGGCCTGAAGGGTCGTGAGCCGCGCGACTGGCGAGTAGGAATCGCGATCGCCGGAAACCAGTAGCAACGGTTTCGATGCGCCCGCAGGCACGCGCGCCTCCGTCATGCCGATCGGCAGCGCAACCGCGACGATCCGCGAGATCTCGGCATGTTCGTATCCAGCGCTCAGCGCAACCATCGCGCCGAATGAGTATCCCGCCATCACGGCCGCGGCGTTGCGCACGCCCGGTTGCGAGAGCAGGAACGCCATCGCGGCAGCCGCATCATCGAACGCGCCCCGGTCGCCGTCATGCTCACCTTCACTCGCGCCGACGCCGCGAAAGTTGAAGCGCAACGTCGCGTATCCCGCCTGCCACATTGCGCCCAGGATCGCATCGACGACATTGTTGAACATCGAACCGCCGTACCGCGGATGCGGATGACACACGACCGCCACCGGCGCATCGCCACCGCGGCTCGCGAGCAGCCCCTCCAGTGTCAGACCGCCGGATCGAAACGTCACCTGATATTCCCGCATCGCGCGCTTCTCGCTGCTATAATACAGCCGATCGCGATGGATGAAACTCCCAAACTTGCCGCTGACAGGATGCTGATGCGGCTCGCGCGATGGCTGCGGTTGCTCGGCGCCGACGTCGTCACCGACGCGTCACTCAGCGGCGCCGAACTCTTAAAGATTGCGCGTGCCGAGCGCAGAATCCTTATCACGCGCGACAAGCGCCTCCGGACCGCATCCGACGTCATGTTCGTCGAGAGCAATGCGTTTCGCGATCAACTGCGCGAAGTCGTCAGCCGGCTCGGGCTCGACACGCGAGCGATTGCATTCACGCGATGCTCATTATGCAATCATCTTCTATTGCCGATCGCGCGTGAACTCGTGATCCGGCGCGTGCCGCCATATGTCTTCGCGAGCCACGATCGCTTTGCCCAGTGCGAGGGCTGCGGCCAGATCTACTGGCCTGAGACGCATCCGGCTCGGATCCGCGCGCTGCTGGATTCGATTGGTGTCTAGTCCTCGCTGGGGAGAGCCGCCGGATTGGCTCATTTATTGCGTTTCCCTCCGCGAGGCCGTGCGACTATAAGAATTTTGGAGACTTCGGATTCAAGTTGCTGCCTAGGGCTGGGGGAAAAATGACGAAGTTCAAGGCATTTGCTCCTGCACTCGCGATTCTGCTCGCCGCGCCGCTCAATGCGCACGCGGTCTCGCTGAGTCTCAATGGAACCGGCGCTTCTTTGCAGATGGACGCTACCCAGGCTGTCTATGCAAGCGACAGCAATGGAGTCCCGACGCTGATCACGGGAATCGGGATGCCTGCGCCTGGGGGCGGCAAGGTGACCGAAGTCGGGGTGCCTTCGATGATGCCTGATGGGCGCGTGATCTTCGGCGCCGAGACTCAGGCGAAAGACGTCAACATTAAACCCACGTGGAACATCTTCATCGGTAACGCCGACGCCGTTCCGAGCCATCGCGTAATCACCGCGCTCAATACCAAATCCTTCGTCGGCGATTGCACGCCGGCGTTCAAAGGCGATCCGTATCCAGTTGCAGACATGGATGGAAATATCGCGTTCATGTCGATGGTGCCGCACGGCCGCGACGCGTTGTTCTTTTACTCTCATGGCAGCCTCAATTGCCTGGCGAAGGCCGGCGCCAACACCAACGAAGGGCATCAGATGGCGGTGCTGAGCTTCGGCAGCCCGCAAATGGGTGATGGTGGCCAGGTCGTGTTCACCGCGTTTCTGGGTGAGGCGAAGGGTAGCTCCGCCGGGCATCGTCAGGCTCTCCTGCTTGCCTCTCCGACGCACGGCGTCAGCGAGCTTGCTGTCGAGGGAGAATACGGACCGAATCATACGCTCTACCAACGGCCGTTCGGGTTGCCCGCCGCACTAGCTTCGCCGCTCGGGACCCTGGTCGCTTTCACTGCGAAATCGCCGAGCGGCGCGGCGTTGTTCCTTTATAGCGGCGGCTCGATGGCGCGAGTGTTGCCGACCGGCACGCTGACCGCACTGGGTCCGGTTTCATATCTGTCGCCGGGACGACCGGGCCTGACGGCTGACGGAACAACCGCGGTACTGGCGGGATGCGCGCACATACCGGCGATCTTCCGCCTGACGCGACAGCGCCTCGATCTGCGGATTCAGCGCGGTCAGCTCACGCCATTCGGCACCGAACTGGAGTCGCTCGGTGACCCGGTTCTGACCGCGTCGGGCGCAATGTTCATCGGGGCGACCGATTCCGATGAGCACGAAAAGCTCTTCGTGCTATCGGGTGACGACGCGTTTTTCGAGGTGGGCGAGTCCGAGCTGATTTATCGAATCGCGATGGGCACGTCGAGACATCACTCGATCTTTACGGGAACGCTGACCGTGAATCAGCACGGCGACTTCGCATACCTCGGCGGCAGATAAGCGCCCGTTCTTTCTACGGGAGAGACCTTCCTACCTCGCCCGTTATTCTACGGGAGAGGAGGCCGAGCGTAGCGAGGCAGGTGAGGGTGCAGGTAACGTATGAGCCAGCTGCGTTCATAGAAGAAGCGCAATTCTCACAAGCGCTTTTCTAACACCTTCCTTCCTGCCATTTTAAGGTCATGGCAGAACATTTAAAATTCATCGCGCTCACGCCGAAGCTGTACGAATATGCCGTCGCGCACGGCCACAATGGCGATCCGCTGCGCGCCGAACTCGCGGTCGAAACTGCAAAACTCGGGCGCATCAGCGGGATGCAAATCGCCGCCGAACAGGGAACCTTCATGGCGATCCTCGCCGCCGCTATCGGTGCGCGCTCGGCCGTAGAGGTCGGGACCTTCACCGGATACAGCTCGTTATGCGTAGCGCGCGCGCTTCCTGCCGACGGCCGGATGCTGTGCTGCGACGTGAACGAAGAATGGACCAGCATCGCGCGCCGCTACTGGGAACGTGCGGGAGTCGCAAACAGGATCACTCTCAAGCTCGGGCCCGCCGCCGACACGCTAAAGGCGATCCCCGCCTCTCATACCTTCGACTTCGCTTTCATCGATGCGGACAAATCGAACTACCTGGTCTATTACGAGGAAATACTGAAAAGGATGCGTCCGAACGGGCTCATCATATTAGACAATGTGCTATGGAACGGCGCGATCGTCGACGAATCCGTCAAGGACGCGGATACCGTGGCGCTGCGCGCAGTCAACGACTTCGTCGTCAAAGACACCCGCGTCGAAGCCGTGATGCTCGCCGTAGCCGACGGCCTCACCATAGTCCGCAAAAAGTAGTGTCGCGCGATAAGCGCGTAAAAATAAATCGCCTCGCCCTGACAGGGAGAGGCCGACGCTCGTCTTCGAGCGTCGGGCGAGGGTCCGAACTCTAAATTCCTCAGATCTTTTCTTGAGTCCCATGAAGCAACTTTCCACCCCGCGCCTTATCGGTACACCTACGCCGCACGTTCCAAACTTTAGCATCGCAGGTGGAGCGACGTTTTTCTCGGACCTCTCGCTGAGAAGATTTGGCCGGAGTTTACCCTGAGCAGTCGAAGAGGCCTGTTGGAAGTAGTGATGAGGTGAGTTCTGGTTCCCTCGCCCGTTGTCGGGAGAGGGTTAGGGTGAGGGACATTTTTGTGGCGCGATTGTCTGCTGCGCCGCAAACAAAATAAACAAAAGTCCCTCACTCGCCGCTCAAGGTTCTCGCGCCGGCCGTGTGTCTGTGACACCTCCCGACACAGGGAGAGGCAAGATCAACGCGCTTCGCTGTGGGTAGTCCTGTATTGGGTGCAGAGCCTGCCCTGAGCTTGCCGAAGGGGCCTGGCCCTTGCTTCTTAACGCTAGACTCGCCTTGCTGATAGGCTTCTGACGATGGACGAACGATACGACCCGAAAAAGATCGAGCCGGCATGGCAGGCGGAATGGGATCGGATCAATCTGTACCTCACCCGCGAGGATCCTGGCCGTCCCAAGTTCTACATCCTCGAGATGTTTCCTTATCCGTCCGGCGCCGGGCTGAGCGTCGGCCATCTGCACAATTACGTCCCCTGCGACGTGGTCGGGCGCTACAAGCGGATGGCGGGATTCAACGTCCTGCATGCGATGGGTTGGGATGCGTTCGGACTGCCGGCCGAGAACGAAGCCATTCTCAAAGGATCGCATCCTGACGAAACCGTTCCGCGTTACGCCGCCAACTTCAAACGCCAACTGACAATTTCCGGATGCGCCTACGACTGGTCGCGCGAGATCAACTCGTCGTCGCCGGAGTACTACAAGTGGACCCAGTGGTTTTTCCTGATGCTCTACAAGCGCGGGCTCGCGTACCGCGCCACCGGAGCGCAGTGGTGGTGCGACAAGTGCCGCACCATTCTCGCCAACGAACAAGTCGTGAACGGATGCTGCTGGCGGCATCCCGACACTCCCGTCGGTAAGAAAGATCTCGAGCAATGGTACCTCAAGATAACTGACTACGCGGATCGGCTGCTCGCCGATTTGGACGGAATAGACTGGCCCGAGCCGATCAAGTTGATGCAGCGCAATTGGATCGGCCGCAGCGAAGGCGCGGAACTCGGCTTCCCGGTCCGAGGCCACGAGCGCAAGGAAGTCCGCTTTTTCACGACCCGTCCCGACACCGTATTCGGCGTATCGTTCATGGTGATCGCGCCTGAGCATCCGCTGGTCGCCGAAATTACCGCACCCGCCGCGCGCGCCAGCGTCGAGGCCTACGTCGCCGATGCGCGCCGGCAGAGCGAGATCGAGCGGATGTCCGCGGCGAAGGAAAAAACCGGCGTGTTCACCGGCGCCCACGCGCACAACGTCTTCACCGGGGTGGATATCCCGATCTGGATCGCCGATTACGTCCTGATGGGCTACGGCACGGGCGCGATCATGGCGGCGCCCGGCGAAGATCAGCGCGACTTCGAATTCGCGACAAAGTACGGCCTCGAGATTCCTCGGGTGACGGCACCGCCTGGCGGCGGCGCTCCGCCGCCCGATCGCGCGTACGCAGAGCACGGGGTCGCGATCAATTCCGGCTTCCTGAACGGGATGCCGACGGCTGAAGCGATCGCCGCAGTATCGAAATACGCCGAACAGAAAAAAATCGGCCGCGCCACGACTATCTACCGGATGCGTGACTGGCTGATCTCCCGGCAGCGCTACTGGGGATGCCCTATTCCGATCGTCTACTGCAAGACCGACGGAATCGTGCCGGTGCCGGAAGACCAACTGCCCGTGATGCTTCCGCCGATGAAAGATTATCTCCCCTCAGGCACCGGCCGCTCTCCGCTCGCCGGCGTCCCCGAGTTCGTCAACACCACCTGTCCAAAGTGTGGCGGCCCTGCCGAGCGCGAGACCGACACCCTCGACGGCTTCGCATGCTCGTCGTGGTACTTCCTTCGCTTCGCGTCGCCGCATGAAGCCGAGCGTCCTTTCGATCGCCGCGCGGTCGATTACTGGCTGCCGGTCGATCTCTACGTTGGCGGCGCGGAGCATGCCGTGATGCATCTCTTGTACGCGCGGATGTGGACCAAGGTGATGTGCGACGCCGAGCTGATCAGCTTCGACGAGCCGTTTCCGGTACTGCGCAATCAGGGCGTCGTGTGGGCGGCAGACGGCCAGCGGATGTCCAAGAGCAAGGGCAACGTCGTCACCCCGGATGCGATGATCGAAAAGTACGGTGCCGACGCGCTCCGGCTCTGGGAGCTGTACATGAGCCCCTTCGACGAGGCGACCAACTGGACCGAAAGCGGTATCGCGGGCACTTTGCGATTCATCACTCGGGTCTGGGCGATGATTCGGCGCTACGTCGAAGCCGGATGCCCGGATGGAAAGCCCGGCCCGGAGACGCTCAAGCGCGCGCACAAGACTATTGAGGTCGTCACCGACCATATCGAACGACTGCGCTTCAACACGGCGCTCGCGAAGCTGATGGATCATCTAAACTACCTCGCCAAGCTGACGCCCGCGGAGATGGGACGTTTCACCGCCGAGTCGATGGTCGTACTGCTCGCTCCGATGGCGCCATACGTCACCGAGGAAATGTGGCGGGCTCTCGGCCACAAGAATTCCGTTCACCTCGAGCCGTGGCCGAAGTTCGATCCGAACCTCACCCGCGATGAGACGGTAACCGTCGTCGTGCAAGTCAACGGCAAGGTCCGCGATCGCCTGCAGGTTCGCGTCGGCGCTCCGGAAGCAGAAGTCCGCGAACTCGCGCTCAAGAGCGAGGCCGTCATCCGCCACCTCGCCGGTAAGCCGCCGCAAAAGATCATCTACATCGCAAACAAGATGCTGAGTATTGTGGTCTGACCTGACGCACTCATTCATTTTCGTTTTTTCTTCCCTGGCCTGACCGAATTGAGCGACGTTTCACGTGAAACACTTCCGTCGAAAACTTCAGCCAATACAATCGTTTTTCGAAAATTAGCTCCAATTCGCTGCGCCGCTTGATGGGCGCGGGCGGGCCGTGCGATGCTCCCACGAGGCTGGATACAATTCATCTGGCAAGGAGCGACCGACATGGCCGACGAAGTGCTCAAAGTCACGCGCCATCCGAATTACGCCGTGCTGACTCTGAACCGCCCCGAAAAGCGCAACGCCCTCAATCAGCCGATGATCGACGCGCTCAACAATGCGCTCATCAAGTTTGAAAACGACAAAGAGATCCGCGCGCTGCTCTTGCGCGGGGAAGGCTCGAGCTTTTGCGCCGGGATCGATCTCAAGGAAGTTGACGAAGCCGGGTCCGGCCACAATCCGACTTCGCTGGAATCCGTCTTCGGCCGGCTCGAACGCTTCCCGGTGCCGACCATCGCCGCCCTGCAAGGCGCCGCGCTCGCGGGCGGACTCGAACTGGCGCTGCATTGCGATCTTCGAATCGCTTCCGACAATGCCAGGCTCGGGATGACGCTCGGACGCGTCGGCCTGATGGTGCCCTATGACTTCACCCGCAAATTGATCGAGGTCTGCGGCTCGTCCAACACCGCGTGGATTCTCTACACTGCCGATTTGCTCGACGCCGAGCGCGGACATCACATGAATCTCGTGCACGAAGTCGTCGCCGACTCGAAACTGGGCGAAGTCACCACCGCGTTGGCCGAGAAAATCGCCGGCAACGCCCCGCTGTCGCTGCGCGCGATGAAAGCGACCGTGCGCCGATGCATGAGCGAGACCTTCGACGCCTGGCATGACGATATGTTGAAGATGGCGCGCATCGTGCGCGAGAGCAGCGACGCCAGGGAAGGTGTGCGGGCTTTTCTCGAGAAGCGCAAACCCGTCTGGAAGGCGCAGTAGCAGCGCTCGCCGACTTACGAATGCCGGCGCATCGCGTTGCGGATCGCGGCGGCGCTTTGTAGCAGCGTGCTCGGCAAGTTCAAAGTTCCAGCCACGTTCGAATAGGGATATAGCCGCGCATTGATATGGGCGTGGATCGGAAGTCCTTCACCCTGGTGAACTTCATAGTCCAGCGGCAACGGCCCGAGGACTACGAGTATGCGGTAGATCGCGTTTGCAAACTCCCGCATCTGCTCGGGCGTCAACTCTGACATCAGTCCGCGATAATCCGGCATCACCACGTCATAGCTGCGCGGGAATCCGCCTATCGGGCTCGCATAGCTGATCACGGCGTCGCTGCGATCGATCACCAGCCCCAGCCGATCCATCAGCGAAACAATCTCATGCCATAGATGGGGATTCTCGCGCTCGGCGCGCGACTCCGCGAGGATCGCGGGGAATGGTTCCGGCGATCCAATAATCTGTTGATGCAGATGCGGCTGCGATGCGCCCGACTCGCGCCCCTGGTTCTTGCGAATTACGACCGAGCACACGTCGGGATTTTCCAGCGCGCGCCGCATCACGCGTGCGTCGGCCTGCATCAGATGAAGGAAATGGCCCTCGCCGAGCGCGCCAGTGAAGATCAAATCCCCGTGCGAGCGCGGCGCCTCTATGAAATGGCGCGGATCCTCGACGACGATGTACGACTCGTTGCGATTTCCGGTCAACTCAGCCGGAATGCGCGGGAACAGGTTGTTGAACACGCGCACCACCCACGGCGCGTCAGTGGAAACTTTTTCGGACACTTTTGCGGACACGTTTGCCCCGGTCCATTCCGGGACATCGTCGGGCGTGAGTCGAAAGAGCTCGCGAGTCGCGAGCTCTTCGTTGCCCGGACAGAACGGGCATGACGCGGTCGCGCGGCGAATCGTCTCGGGGTCCAGACGCGGTGCGTCGAGATCGGCGCCCTCGCGGCCACCTAGCGTAAATGCGAAACTCTTGCCGCGTACATCGACCACGTATGAAATCACCCCGGTGATCGGGCTCTTGATCCAGACCAATGAACCATCGCGTATTTCGCATTCAATCGGCATCGGGGTGTATCACGGTGATCACCTTTAACAATTGCCGGCGCGTCTTTTCAACGCCGGGCGGAATTCGCGATGCGCGGCCGGTCACCTTGACTCTGCCTATCGGCTCCGTTATCCCAAGAGGCGAGGACGGGGGCCCGGGAAAGCCCGGGACAAATCGGGGTCTGGCGATTCGCATCCGCGGATACCGGCCTTTTTTTTGGCTGCCTTTTTTGGCTGCCTTGCCGAAGCTCCAACGTCTCTCCGAATTATCGTAAGTGCCGCAAATGAAGAAATATCTGTTCACACCCGGGCCGTCGCCGGTACCTCCCGAAGTCCTGCTCGAGATGGCGCGACCAATCATCCATCATCGTACGCCAGAGTTCAGCGCGGTGCTCGATTCTGCTCGCCAACGACTGAAACCGCTCTACGGCACCGCGAGCGAGGTGATCCTCCTTTCATCCACCGGCACCGGCGCGATGGAAGCCGCCGTCATCAATCTCCTGCAGCCGGGCGAGCATGCGATTTTTGTTAACGGCGGCAAGTTCGGCGAACGATGGGGCAAGCTGCTCGACGCTTTCGGCATCGCCGGCCACGAAGTGCGCGTCGAATGGGGCCGCGCGGCGCGTCCCGAGCAAATCGAGGATGCGTTCAAGGCGTATCCCCAGGCGCGTGCGGTGCTCGTACAGGCTAGCGAGACTTCCACCTGCGCGGTGCATCCAGTTGCATCGATCGGCGAGGTCACCCGCCGGCGCGGTGCGATGCTGATCGTCGATGGAATCACGTCGGTCGGCGTCTTCGAGCAGAAGATGGACGAATGGGGCGTCGATGCGTTCGTCACGGGCAGTCAGAAAGCTCTGATGCTGCCGCCCGGGCTCGGCATGGTCGCACTCTCCGCACGCGCGCTCGAGGTTGCCAGGACCAACAAGACGCCACGCTTCTATTTCGATCTCCTGAAAGAGCTGAAGGCGCAGCGCGACGAGCATACCACCGCATGGACCGCGGCCGTGTCGTTGATATTCGGCCTTAACAAGTCGCTCGAAATGATCCATGCCGAGGGCTTGCCGCACGTCTATGCGCGCCACGCCACGATGGCGGAAGCTACCCGCGAAGCCGGGCTTGCGCTCGGATTGAAGCTGCTCTCGCCCGACAATCCGGCTCCGGGGGTCACCGGAATCCTGGTGCCCGAGGGTCTCGATGGCGGCAAACTGGTAAAGTTCCTGCGCGATAGCCTGGGCGTTTCGATTCAGGGCGGTCAGGATCAGATGAAGGGTAAACTGGTGCGCATCGGGCACATGGGCTACCTGAGCCCGTTCGATATGCTGATTGCCGTCAGCGCACTCGAGATGGGACTACAGCAGATCGGCGCGAAGATCGATCTTGGCGCCGGCGTTGCCGCCGTTCAGAAACGGCTCTGGCGGAGCATTTGAAATCAACATGGCGGAAACCTTCCGCGTTCTTCTAAGCGACGCGCTCGCGCCTCAGGGAATCGAAGTCCTGAAGCGCTTTCCACAGCTGAAGATCGACATCAAGACCGGGCTCAAGCCGGAAGAGCTGGCGCAAATAATCGCGCCCTACGACGCGTTGCTCATCCGCAGCGGCACCCGCGTCACGCGCGAAGTAATCGACGCCGCAACCCGGCTTAAGGTGATCGGACGCGCGGGCGTGGGCGTCGACAACGTGGATATCGAAGCCGCCACGCGCCGCGGAATCGTCGTCATGAACAGTCCGACCGGCAACAGCGTCACCACTGCCGAGCATGCGATCACGATGATGATGGCGATGGCGCGGCATATTCCATCGGCCAACGCCGCGCTGCGCGCCGGTCAATGGGATCGCGTCAAATTCACCGGCGCCGAGATATGCAACAAGACTCTCGGCGTCGTCGGCCTGGGCAACATCGGGCGAATAGTCGCCGATCGCGCTCTCGGCCTCAAGATGAAGGTGATCGGCTACGATCCGATCCTCACCGCCGAGGCCGCCGGACGCATCGGCGTCGAGCTGGTGAGCCTCGACCAGCTCTTCGCACGCGCCGACTTCATTACCGTTCACACGCCGCTAACCGACGACACCCGGGGCCTGGTTGGCGCCGCCGCATTCGCGAAAATGAAGAAGGGAGTCCGCATCATCAATTGCGCTCGCGGCGGAATCGTCGATGAGGCCGCACTCGTCGATGCGCTCAAGTCGGGCAAGGTCGCCGGCGCCGCGCTCGACGTCTTCGTCCAGGAACCGCCCCCCGCCGACCATCCGCTGCTCAAGTTTGACAGCGTTATCGCGACACCTCATCTCGGCGCCGCCACCGACGAGGCGCAGGTGCAGGTCTCGGTTGACATCGCGCATCAAGTGGCCGAGTTCCTCATCGACGGAACGATTCGACAGGCAGTAAACATTCCTGCGCTGTCAACCAAGGAGCTTGAGGTGCTGGGACCGCATCTTACTCTCGGCGAGAAATTAGGCCGGCTCGCCGCCCAGTTGATCACCGATCCGCCCAAGGAACTGACGCTGGCCTTTGGCGGTGAAGCGGCCAATCTAAAACCCGACGCGATCACCGCCGCCGTTTTGAAGGGCCTGATGAGCGGGTTCCTCGATGAAGATCTGAATTACGTCAACGCGCCGTTCATCGCCCGCGAACGAGGAATCAGCATTACCGAAACGCGCTCGCGCGAAGTCACCGACTACATCAATACTCTGACCCTCACCGTCCGCACCGGCGCGGGCGAGCACGAAGTCTCGGGCGCCGTACTTGGAAATCGCGCGTTGCGGCTGACCCGAATCGACGGCTACCGCGTCGAGGCGGTGCCTGAGGGCTACTTCCTGATGCTCCACAACCGCGACGTGCCCGGAGTGGTCGGCGCGGTCGGCACGATGCTCGCGCAGGCTGGAATAAATATCGGTGGGCTGGAACTCGGCCGCGATCGCGTGGGCGGAACCGCGCTCAGCATTTTCGAAGTCGATGAGCCCGTGCCGAGCGCCGTCCTCGACAAACTAAAAACGCTGCCCGCAATTACGGCGGCATCACTGCTGAAGCTCTGAATTTATTTCGCGCGTGGAAAATTTCAGCCCGACAGGTGCGCGCGCAGGCCGGCGAAATGCGAAGGGCGCGTAGCAAAACGCGGTTGACGCTGCGTTCGGGATTCCGTATAGGTCGGACTCCCGGCGGTGACTAAAAGTGCGCTACGCCCAAAGATTTCTCGCACGGCTCGTCGTCCTCGCGATAATCTTGTTGGCGCTGGCCTGCTCGGGCTGCTCTAACACGGGCGCGCCAGCCGTCCCCGCGCAAGTCTACCAACTGTCCCAGCCGCAGCTAGCGGCCGAGAACGAGCTTGACGCCGACGCCAAAGCCATGAAGGACGCTCTCGCGGCCTACAAACAAGCCAGCGCTGACATGGTGAAGGCCTGCCCGGCGGTGATAGCTCGCTCCATCGATGATTGCGAGAAGGTGTGTGCGCTTTTCAACGTGACCAAAAAAGACGCTAATGAGCGCTTGGACCGCCTCGAAAAAATCACTCTCGACATCATCGCGAAAGGCGGTCAGGGCTACAAAGAGATGGTGGACGAGCTGTCTCCCTTGTGCGTTCGGGAGCACCTCAAGGAATGCGGCGTGGTGGAAATCATGCAAAGTAAAAGCCTTGACGACAGGGCCAGGTCCGCCGCCGAATTAAAGTTGGCGGCACAAATCGACCCCGTATGCGGCGCGGCGGTTGCCTTTCAGGCTCAGAAAGGCCAGGAGTTCCATGATGCCTCTGACCGCGACCGGCGCGACGTGGACCGAGCGCGCGAAGCGGACCGCGAGAACGAGCAGAACGAGCTTGACGCCGAGCGCCTTTCGCCCGCGCCGCGTTATCCTGTCGATACCTCTTGCTTTGCTACTCCGGGCGGCGGCGGTTTCAATTGCTATAGCTATTAGGCGCCGGTGGTCGAATCTCCTTCACAAAGACGAACGACGATCGGCGCGGCCGATGAAATTTGAAAGCATGCTTTTCGGCCGCGACGGCGGCCAGACCCCAAAAACGGAGCGCCGGGGGCGCTCGCGCGATTGATGCCGGTCGGGGGAAAGACATGAAGACAGTTGCCGTGTTTCCAGGGACGATCCCCGCCTCAGGAAAAGTAGAATGAACCCCCGGCACGCCGCCGCGTTCGTGGGCTCATCGGATATAAGGAGGTCAAAGAGCCTTGAGCACGATCCTGATCAGCCTGCTGACCGGAATACTCAGCAGCCTACTCACTATTTACCTAACGCCCCGTGCACGCCACGCCTTTTGGTCCCGAGAACGAATCACAGAACTAAGACTTGCTACCTATGACAAGGTCAACGGAATCACCGCTGCTATCTACATGCACGTGCCACCGCTTGTAAGAGAGGATGCGGTACCGTTCGGGGAGGCCAAGTTGTCACCGATGAAAGAGCTACTCGCTTCCTTGATGACCGCACACGATGAGGTAAGGAATCGATTTTCCGAAACGGCGCTGCGCGCCTACGAGAAGCTTCAGGTGCTCGTTGAAGCAGGCGGGCTTCCGCCAGATAAGCGAGCGTCCTTTTCAGCAGCCAGAGACGCAGTCTTACGGCAGTTGCATACCGAATCCCTCGCCTTCTGAAGCGACCTGGGCGGCGTGACAGGCAGCGATTCGGGCCTTCTGTAATGATCCGCCAGGCTCAACATTTAGGCGGACAATTCGGCGCGCGCCACATCCGCCACGCTCGGAGGTGTCTGCGCAGCTAAGCAGCGAGGCGGCTTAGACATCATCCCGTCCACGCCCGTCCATGCCAAGCAGGCGAAGCCGTTGACTGTCGAAGCGTCCGCCCATACTCTGCCCATCGGTTCAGCGTATTGGAATCGTGAGCGTCGCAAGCCCAAGCCGTAGAGCGGTGACTTTTTTCAGGGTGATGACTTGACGGTGACTTTCAAGACCGGATCGCTAAACGCCCTCTGCCAGAACCACTTTAGAGTCGATTAAACCGTCATGAAGACAGTCGCCGTGGTCGGCACGCAGTGGGGGGATGAAGGCAAGGGCAAAATAGTCGATATGCTCGCCGCCCACGCCGACGTCGTGGTCCGCTTCCAGGGCGGAAACAACGCCGCGCACACGCTGGTCGTCGGCGGAAAAAAATTCGTACTGCGATTGGTCCCGGCCGGCGCGCTCCATCCCGGCAAGGTTTGCGTGATCGGCAACGGACTGGTCGTCAATCCGCTGGCGCTGCTCGCTGAGATTGCCGGGCTGAAGCGCGGCGGCCATCTCGCCGACGACGATCTTTTCAAGATCAGCTACGACGCGCACCTGGTGATGCCGTATCATCTGGCGATCGATCGCGCGCGCGAAGCACGTCTCGGCAAGCGCGCGATTGGAACCACCGGATTTGGAATCGGCCCGGCCTACGAAGACAAGATGGCGCGGGTCGGGCTCAGATTCGAAGACCTGCTCGATTTCAAATTCTTCAGCGAAAAGCTCCGCCGCAATATCGCGGAAAAAAATCTCTATCTGAAGGCGGTGCTGAAGGCGAAACCGATCAAAGCCGACGAGACGGTCGAGGCCATGAAGAAAGCGCGCCGCCGCCTGCTTCCATACCTGTGCGACACCGGAGCGTTGGTGAGCGCGGCGATCGATTCCGGCAAACGCGTTCTTTTCGAAGGCGCGCATGGCACGATGCTCGACATCGATCACGGCACCTATCCATATGTGACTTCATCCAACTGCGTCGCCAGCAACGTGTTCAGCGGCACCGGCATCGGACCCGGCAATCTCGAAGCCGTGCTTGGAATCAGCAAGGGCTACACCACCCGGGTCGGCGCGGGACCGTTCCCGAGCGAGTTCAGCGGCTATCTTGCGGACTCGCTGCGCGAAGAGGGCGACGAGTTCGGCAGCGCCACCGGCCGCCCGCGGCGAATCGGATGGTTCGACGCAGTGCTCGCGCGCTATGCGGTCCGGGTCAATGCGATGTGGGCGCTCGCGCTAACCAAGCTCGATGTGCTGACCGGTATCGACCCGGTCAAAATCTGCGTCGGTTACATCGTAAAGGGGAAGCGCTACGACGATATGCCGCCGTCGCAACGGATGCTCATCAACGCGAAGCCCATTTTCGAGGAGATGCCGGGATGGAGCGAGAGCCCGGCGGATGCGCGCACGCTGGACGAGTTGCCGGCGAGCGTGCGCCGCTATGTCGATCGGATCGGTGAGCTGGTCGGCGTGCCAATCGCAATGATCGGCGTCGGCAAGGAACGCGAGGCAACCATCGTCGTGCAAAACCCGTTCGCCGGATAGCTCGTCGCTAGCGGTTCAGCAGCTCGACGAATTCCTCGACCGACATTCCCGCTTTACGAATCAGGCTGCGAAGAAGGCCGGGACCGAGCTCTCTATGAAGTGGGACCGTGAGGACCACGACAGCGCCGGATTTGACTAGCGTCGCGTGGCTGCCCTTCTGCGAGGCACGTGACCATCCCGCGCGTTCAAAAGCCCGGATTGCGGCGGCTCCCGAGCAGACAGGCAACTTAGCCATCGATACCTCGGGGGCTATTTGAAACAAATTTGGAGGATGCGGCCAGGGGGGAATTTATTCCCCCTAGCAGAATCTACTTTCTAGCTTATATTGAACAGGCTGGACTGTGCGGAGATTCCCGGTACCAGGAGATTAACCCGCCGAGGTTTTTATTTCGACCTCGGCAACCTCAATTTGCGTCGGGATCCCATACTCTCGCCTGGTCTCCAAGCTCGCTTCTATCGCCTCTCGGATGTTCGCGAGAGCTTCGGCTTCGGTCCGGCCTTGGGATAGGCAACCCGGAAGAGCCGGGCACTCCACGACGACAAAGCCGGCTTCGTCGCGTTCGAGCGTCACCAGAAACTTCATGGTTTCACTCTAGCACACGGAATCCGCCGACCAATCCTCGGCCCCCTACCCTGCGCAGACTGCGGCCAGGCTCGAAAGCGCGACGCCTCGGCGGCCTTGTCTCATGTCGTTCCGATCGAATCCATTGGTGCAATATCCAAGAGAAATTCCGGTCCCCGGATCGGCCCATCCGATCTGTCCGCCTGCGCCGCCATGCCCGAACGCGAGCGCCGAGTTTGTTTTGCCGAAGCCGCGGTAGTTTGCGAGCCCATCGTTGCCCGCCACTACCACGCCAAGCGCCCGGTTTACCTTGACTCCGAAGTTCGGGTCCTTGTAATCGCCCGAGCGCACCCGCAGCCCTTCCTTGAGCGCTTCCGGCTTGATAATCGGCGCGCCGTTGGCGCCGCGATTATGCAGCAGACCCTGGTAGAACAGCGCAAGATCTCCGGCGGTCATGATTCCGCCGCCGCCCGGCACTCCCGATTCCCTGACCTGCGGCCGGTTGAAGCCGAGGATCGCCTCTTCGGTAACTTCCGTTTCAGGGATCGCAGGCAAGCCGAATTTCTTGCGCTCTTCGTCGGTCAACGGCTCGCCGACGTAACATAGCTCCGCAACCCGCGCATGAAATTCGCGCGCCAAGCCGACCCGAAGTTCCGGGAGTCCGAGCGGCGTCGAAATTCGCTCGTGGATGAATTGCCGAAAGTCCTTGCCGGTGCGGCGCTCGATTATTTCCGCGATTACCCAGAAGCCCGAGGTCGGATGGTATTCGAACTTGCTGCCTATTGGCCATTCGAGCCGCCACTTCGCAAACCGTTCCAGGCGCTTGCGCTTGTCCTGCCACTCGTCCTGCGGATAGGGCGCGTTCGGAAATCCCGAAACGTGGAGCAGCACCTGCTCGACGGTGATGGTCTCCTTACCGTTGCTGCCGAACTCGGGGATGATCTCCGCCACCCGCTCGCCGGGATTCAGTTTGCCTTCGCCCATCAGGATCCACGACGCCGCCGACATGATCGCCTTGGTGCACGAAAATATCGTGTAGAGCGTCTCGTTGGTGGCGGGCTTGTCCTGTCCACCCTGGCCGGCGCGCCCAACGGTGCGCATCGCGCCTATCCTTCCGTTGCGCGCGATTGCGATCTGCGTTGACGGTATCAACCCGTCGTTGACTTCGCGCTCGGCGCGCTTGAATAGCGCCTCGACCTTTTCCGGATCGAGACCTATTTCACGTGGACTTTCTGCAAAATGATTTTGCGCGGGCATTGCGGATTCTCCCTGCGATTGAATTCGTGCCTCGGGATATAACACACCACCGCCGATTCGTCATTCGGAGGCGCCCCGCACCGGACCCTGCGCCGATATCCATCCGGCCCGCCCGGGCAGCGTCGAACGAACGACTTGGCAGGCCGGGAGTTGTGCGCGATCGAGCCGCGACGCGACCTCGCGAAGTCGCACGAACCTTGCCCCTCGGTCCTTCAGCGCGCGAACCAGCGCGGTGAAACTCTCGAGCTGCCCCATGCCTTCGGTCTCGGCGTGAATCGTATGCACGTTGAGCGCGTCGGTCTTGCAAAGCCCGAGATAGAAATTTTTGAGCGCGGTAACGTCCGATAGATCCCGCCGGCCCATCACTTCATCGAGAGTCGGCAGGGTCGTTGGTATCTCGGGAGTCGCCAGCACTTTGCCGTTCACCACGCATCGATACGGCGAGCTCCCGCGCGTATCGCTGCGATAGTCGAGCGCCATCGCGTCCAGCGCAACCAGGGCCGCGTCGTTGGTGCGCCATCCGGGCGCGGCAAAACTCCGCGGCGCCTCACCGAAGATCGCACGGTACGCCTCGAACGCGTCTTCGAGTTCGTCGCGTACTCCGCGCTCGCCGATTCCGTCGAGATGATCCTGCCATCGCACATGGTCGTAGCCATGCACGCCGGTCTCAAAGCCGCGCGTCCTGAGTTCGCGGAGTATCCCGGGAAACGACAGCGCGATCGGCCGCGACGGGAGGATCGTTCCCGACAGAATCGTCCGCGCCCCGTACATCGAGACTGCCCTGGTCCGGAACATTTTGGAGAGGAATCCGCGATTTCGAAACACGCGTAAAACCGCGCGCCCGGAGTTGTCCGGACCCATCGCGATATAGAAACTTGCCGCGATACCTTCGCGCTCGAGCATCGCCGCAAGCCGCGGCACCCCACGCTCGAGACCCTGATGGGTATCGACGTC